>DATNPC010000528.1:0-11779 GCA_036703375.1 Allocoleopsis sp. | reverse complement strand
TATTAGACGATCGCTCTTACTTCGGTAGTCAGAACTTAACTCTAGCCGAGGTTGTTGCTGGAACTGTAATACCCTGGTTGCCGAGAGGGGGCGTTTCCTTGAGTAACTATCCCAAACTCAATGCTTGGTGCGATCGCATTGTGGCACGGGAAACCTGGCAAGTGACTCAAGCTACACCGGAGGTAATAGAAGCCTTCAAGTCTCGCATGGCATCGAGAATGGCGCAGCACAATCCAGGTTGAATGAGCGATTAGTCACTGCGCGATCGCTTAAAGAAAATCATATCTTGATTATGCCGGAATTGCTCCTGTTGTTCGGGAGTCAAAATTGATTCGACTTTCTGCCGATAAACCTCTCGTAATTGCGCTAGTTTTGCCTGTTGGTCTGGCGTAGGAGCAGGGACAGAGATGCGAACTGGCTTACCTGAATTCAGCTGATTTTGTTGTTGAGGCGTCAAATTCGGCAGGGGTAGAGCGGCCTCAAATTCAGGTCGCAACTGCTGGCGAATTTGCTCGATCTGCTCTTGCTGCTGAGGTGTTAAATGGATGCCAGCTAGTGCAGGAAAATCGCGAGCAGGCCCTCCTGGTACTGGCTTTTGGAGGACGATAGTCTGCTCGGATGGAGGGGCTTGTTCGGCGTAAACGGTTTTGGCAGTCCAACCGATCGCAATTACTGTAGAGACAGTACAAAGTGCCATAGCACTCGCTAATCCTGTTGTGAATCCAGTAGCTCCAATCGGTTCTAAGGTGCGGTTAATTTTCAACATGGTTCGGTGTGAATCGAGGAGTTAAAACCTGTTGTGTGTTAGATGGCCCAATTTTAATCCTCAACGTGTGCGATCGCATGCGTCGAATTTCCTAATTCTGGTCTAGGACTTTAGTACTAGTGTCTTCTTTCTCCAGATAGGAGGTAAGACTCTGGTCTCTACAAATCCCGTTGCCATACAGTAGGGTTAAGGTTAAGCATCGAACGCGATTTCTCCAGCGACGAGACTCCTGTGCGCCGACTGATTCAATTCCCAACTCACCCCTTTCGCCTACTGCTCTATCTGGAGTGGATTTTGCTGGGGATGACGTTCCTCACCAGGTTTCCTCCGGTTGACATTCCACCTCCACCGCCGCCACATGACCATTTTGGTGCTCACTCTTCGTTACTGACAATTTTGAGCATCGTCCTCTTTGGTGTGATGGGTTTACAGTTACCCAAAGGTCGGCTTTTCTCTCAAGTGCTTTACACGGGGGCTGGGTTTGGACTAATTTTGCTAGCCGCTGTTGGAGAAGGGCGAGGCATTTCCTTTTCTCCATCCCTGCTATTAATCTTAGTCATTCGGAGTTGTCTCATCTTTGGATTAACAGGACGCTTATTAGTCGCTGGATTAGCGTTTGCCTCCGTTCTCCTCAGCTTATTTCTTCGCGTTCAAAGTGTTCCTGAGTTTCCCGTATCTGCAAGAGGAGATAATTTCCGCACACCAATTGCCGAACCAGTGCCAAAACTATATCCCCATCCACATCGGAAGGAATTTATCGTTAAGCGAGAAATTAGTCCAGATCAAGTTAGAAGGCTGGTATTGAACTTAAGCATTAATACCGCTTTGCTATTTGGCTTGGTGTTACTGTTTGTCTTGTTGCTCGTTAATGCTTTACTGGCAGAACGACAAAGTCGGCAGAAACTTGCGATCGCAAACGAGCAACTCCGACAATACGCTCGACGAATTGAAGACCAAGCAACGCTGGAAGAACGCAATCGAATTGCTCGCGAAATTCACGATTCGTTGGGGCATTCTTTAACGGCTCAAAGCATTCAGTTAGAAAATGCCATGATGTTTTTGCGCTCTAACGTGGATAAGGCGCAAGCGTTTTTAACGGAAGCGAAACAACTGGGGAAAGATGCTTTACAAGAGGTACGCCAATCGATCGCGACATTGCGTTCTAACCCTCTACAAGGGCAATCTGTAGAAGATGCGATCGCATCTTTGGTGGAGGACTTTCGGCACAGAAGTGGCATCGAAGCGGAGTGCCAGATTAATTTTTCATCTCAAATCCAGGTTGATGCCCGTCGGTTTAAGTTGAGAAGGAACCACAGAGGCACAGAGTTCGCAGAGGAGATAATTAGAGGCGATCGAGAAATCGAAAAGACGAGGGATGCGGATTCGGTTGTTAAACGTTTGTTACCGGCTGAGATTACTACGGCAATCTACCGTATTCTGAAGGAAGTGCTGACTAATATCTATAAGCACAGTGAAGCAACCCAGGTGAAAATTCGCTTGCTGGCTAGTCCGGAAGCGCTCTACCTTTTCGTTGAAGATAATGGCAAAGGGTTCGATCCCGAACAAAATACGACGGGTTTTGGACTTCACGGTATGCGAGAACGAGCGGTTGCACTGGCGGGACAGTTTAAGATCACCAGTCAACCAGGAGCTGGGTGCCAAATTACCGTTTATATTCCATTACCGACACGATATTCATGATTCGGGTTTTGATAGTAGACGATCAGATCATTGTGCGCCAGGGATTGCGGAGTTTGCTGGAGTCAAAGCCGGATTTGCAAATTGTGGGAGATGCCGAGAACGGTGAAAAGGCACTTGAGCAAGTCGAAGCTGAAAAGCCGGATGTGGTGCTGATGGATGTTCGCATGCCAGTCATGGATGGAGTAGCAGCGACTCGCTTAATTGCAGAGCGCTTTCCAGGGACAAAGGTTTTGGTGCTAACAACGTTTGATGATGATGAATACGTATCGCAAGCGATGCGATTTGGTGCGATGGGTTATTTGTTGAAAGATACGCCTTCAGACGAATTAGCTCAAGCCATCCGCGCCGTTCATAAAGGGTACACTCAGCTAGGGCCGGGATTGTTTGAGAAAGCGATTTCGGGCTTGTTAACGCCAACACCAGCTAAGCCAACTAGTTTACCCCCGGAATTAGCCGAACTGACGCCAAGAGAACGAGAGGTTTTGCGTTTAATTGCGGTGGGAGCGAGCAATCGAGAAATCGCCCAGTCTCTTTACATTTCCGAGAGAACGGTGAAAAATCACATCACGAGTATTTTAAGCCGTCTGAATTTACGCGATCGCACCCAGGCCGCTCTGTTGGCTAGTTCGTTTCTACCTCTATTAGAATGAATCGATTCTCAATCGGACACAGCGTTTAATCTGGCTTCGGTCTATGTTTTGTGCCACAACGTCTTTATGAAACAGAAAATTCTCACGGCGATTGCGCTGTTTGCTCTCGGCTTAGTGACAATGCTAGTTAGTGCTGCTATCGCTTCTTTCGCCAGATCGGAGTTTGCAACAGCTCAAATGTTTCAAGTTCCCGCGCCAGTACGTCCTGACGCTAGCATTGAATTGGAAAATCGCGGCAGTTCTCCAAGCTGTGCTTTAAAACCAGATAGCAATCCAGCAGAACACCGTTCGCCAACGACATTTATCACTGGGCCTGTCACGCTCGATCGCTTCCGACGCAACGATCGCGATCGCGATCGAGTTCCCGGAGAACCAGCCAATTCTCTGGGTTCTGCCAAAGCCTTTGATAGTGATACGCCGAGAGAAAGCATCGCTTTAGCCAACCCCACCAACTACGGACAGCGCTATATTTTAGACCTATTTTCTAGACCCGCCGGCCACGACCCCATCATAGTAGTGCATGAAACCGTTTTTTCAGCCCGGAGTGCGATTAATACATTCCGGACGCCGCAATCCAACGAATCCAAGCAAGTTAGCTATCACGCCCTAATTACCCTTAACGGAGACATTGTTTATCTAGTCCCTCCCGATTTCCGAGCATTTGGGGCAGGGAATTCAGTTTTTCAGGGTGACAAGGGCATAGAAACGGTCAAAACTCATCCTGACTATCCCCCCTCAGTCAACAACTTTGCGTACCACGTCTCCCTAGAAACCCCCGTTGATGGTCGCAACAATCGCACTCAGCACAGTGGTTATACTCTCGCTCAGTACAAGTCTCTCGCCTGGTTGGTTGCCAAAACAGGAGTTCCAGATTCTCGAATTACCACGCACAAAGGGGTCGATCGTTCGGGTTTGAGAAAAGACCCCAGAAGTTTCAACTCAGCGATGTTTTTCAGCTTCCTGCAATCGTTTCCTAGAACGCAGGACATCATTATTAGTTGTCAGTCTTCCTAACCTTTGACAAAAGCTGAGTTTTGCTTCCTAGTCCCCAATGCCGCTATTGGCTTGATAACAGTAAAACCTCACTAAATGGGTCAATATATCAGTATGAAACACGAAGTTAATATTCTCGAACCCACGGATTTGTGGTACTTACAAAACAACATTAATAAAGAAACCAACAAATATTTCCATCCCACCAAAAATATTCCGTTCGTTCAGCAAGTTGAAATTCAGCTAGAAAATTCTGGTGCGGTTCTGCAAAAAGGAGCGATGTATAGCTGCTTTGGTCAATTAACCTATGGGATTTATAAAACTGATAACCGTTTAAAAGATTTGTGGGTATCTTTGACGACGGACATGGAATATAACGCTCCTGTCTATCAAGGTACTGGGAAAATATTCCTCGAACCTAGACAAAAAGGACATTTCCTGCATTACACACCTATCGATCTGTCAGCCTCGGAACAATGGGAGTTTGATGACGGTATTTTCCAATTTTGTTCTAGCAATGTGGTTCTCGGAACTAAAAAATTAAAATTCCGACAAATGGCGGGTTCTGCTGATGGCAGGTGGAGGATTGCGCTGAAAGCCTTACCGGGACAAAACGCTAGAGTTGTAGTCGGGACAAGTGCACCTGCGAGAGTTATTGAACTACGAAAAGGTGAAACGTTGATTGCCGATTGCGATCTGGTGAAAGGATTCACTCATGGCATTGAAGAAGACTATCGAAAATTAGGTCATTTTGGCAAAGGTGGTGGAGAAGGCTACGTTTGGGTTTATGGCGGTGAAGGTAAATTATTGGTCTCTGAAACTGATGGTATGGGTTTGGGTTGATTCTATGAACTACTATAGCGATCGCTTTAGCTCATAACCAGGCGCTCCAGTTTAAATTCCCCAATTTTGTTCGCTTTCCCGCTTACAAAGCGGGTTTTAGCTTTATTTAGGACTGAAACCTATTTCAGTCCCGGTATTTTAGAGCAATTCTCAGTTACTTGTAGCAGAGGGTAGGGGTGTGGTGATGCTGCCCATACAGGGTTGTGTATTCCATCCAAGTGAGAACCGCTATATTTTTGGAAGTTTCATATCATAAAATCCGGAATCTGGCAACCAGCCTTGGTAGTTCATGGGTGCAGTTTCAAAGAACTGAATCACATGACATGGATAGGATGCTGTTATGAAACTGGATTTAAGAAAATTTTTTCAAGCAACCAACCCAGGTAAGACGTTATTCGCAGGCAATTTTGCAGACGATCGGAACTATTACATTGATTTCTCCTCAGTGCGTGGTGGACAAATCATTGAAGAGTTGAGGGATAACATTACTTTATGGTCGCCGGATTCTCCGACCTGCCAGCTATTTACTGGGCATATCGGTTGTGGCAAGTCTACAGAATTGCTAAGGCTGAAAAAAGAGCTAGAGCGTGAGGGATTCCAAGTCGTTTACTTTGAATCCTCTCAAGATTTGGAGATGGCTGATGTTGATATCAGCGATATCATGCTGGCAATCGCTCGTCGGGTGAGTGAAAACCTAGAGACAATCAAAAGCGTTGAACCCTCTGGATTCAGAGAGTTACTTGCAGGAATGGCAAAACTGTTGCAGACTCCCCTTGAGGTCTCAGCTGAAGCGTCAATTCCTGGCATCGGTAAAGTGGCAGCTAGCACTGATGGCAAGTTCTCCGTTGAAGCGGGTTTGCCAGGAGTGGGTCAAGTTGCAGTCAATAGTCAAGATGGGTTCTCGCTAGTAGCGTTGGGCATTGGCAAGATTACCGCTAAAGCTAAAGATAACTCTCAGCTGCGCGATCGCTTAAGACAGTATTTGGGGCCGCGAACCTCACAACTGTTAGCCGCGATTAACCAAGAACTGCTCGAACCTGCCATAGAAGCCCTGAAAGCTCAAGGTCAAGCAGGATTGGTGGTCATCGTAGATAATCTCGATCGCATCGATAATCGTCAGAAGCCCTGGGGTCGCCCTCAACAAGACTATTTATTCGTCGATCAGGGCGAGTATTTGACCCAACTGAAGTGCCATGTGGTCTACACGATGCCGTTAGCCTTGAAATTCTCGAATGATTATGGAACGCTAACCCAACGATTTTCACAAGAACCCAAAACTTTGCCGATGGTGCCGACACAGTTACGGGATGGTTGTGAATGCGAAGAGGGGATGAGACTGATGCGGCAAATGGTACTCGCTAGAGCTTTCCCCGACCTCGATTCTGAACATCGTCTAGGTTTACTCTCAGAAGTTTTCGATC
This sequence comes from Allocoleopsis sp., assembly GCA_036703375.1. Classification (GTDB taxonomy): domain Bacteria; phylum Cyanobacteriota; class Cyanobacteriia; order Cyanobacteriales; family Coleofasciculaceae; genus DATNPC01. The sequence continues at coordinate 5,405 of DATNPC010000528.1, read as the reverse complement.
ATCTTGAGACGTTAGATCGATTGTGTCGCGCCAGTGGAGGTCATGTACGAAATCTGCTCAGACTTCTGAATGACTGGATCAAAAAGCAAAGACAGCTTCCCCTTACCCGTGAAGTTTTAGAGGACGTAATTCGAGAACGGCGTAACGAGATGACCTTACCCATCTCAGATGATGAATGGAATTTGTTGCGTCAAGTGAAAAAGCGGCAAAAAGTCAACGGAGATATAGGATATCAGACTTTAATTCGCAGTTTATTCGTGTACGAATACCGCGATCGCGATGGGTCTTGGTTTGATATCAATCCGATTTTGGCAGAAGCCAAGGAGTTTAGTCATGCCTGACCGAAGCGTACCAGATGATGCTGATGCCGTTAACGAAAAGGCTGTAGAAGAATTAGCATGGGCGATCGAGGCTTCAGAGGGAAAATTTTGCCTATTGTTAGCACGCTGCAACTATCTAGACTGGCAAAACTACATAGCCAAACGACTCTCGGAAGTGTGTTCTGTTGAGATCGCGACCTTAGTTTTGGATGAGTCTGATATCACCCTTTACGGTGCTATCCAGTCAAAACTAGCCAACGATCAGCCCCAGGCATTGATGGTATTTGGTTTAGAGTCAGTCCTGGAGATCGATCGCCTAATCATTGCCGCTAACCAAGCACGGGAAGAGTTTAACAAAAACTTTCCCTACCCACTGATTTTGTGGGTCAATGACGAAGTGATGGGAAAACTAATTCGATTAGCGCCGGATTTGGAGAGTTGGGGTACCACAACTCAATTCGTACTCGATACCACTACCTTAATAGAAGGACTGCGGCAAAGAGCAGACAATCTATTTGCCAAAGTTGTGGAAGCGGGTGCCAATCAGTTTCTGTCCAATGCGGCTATTTTTGGTTCCGGTTATCGATTGGAACTTCAGTCAGCGCTGAAGGATTTACAAACTCATGGTCAAGAGTTGGAACCTGATTTAGAAGCCTGTCGGCAATTTGTTTTGGGTCGAGATGCTTATATTCGAGAGGAAATTGATACGGCTTTAGCTCACTATCAGCAAAGCTTAGCGTTTTGGCAGCAGGAAGCAGGGGAACAAGAGAATGGAACAACTTCACCCCCTGAATACTCTCTTGAACGGCGCGGAGTTCTACTCTTTCATATTGGGTTGTGTCATGTCTACCAAGCCTATCAGCAACGTGCAGATATCCGCCGTGCTTGGGAAGAGGCGAGGCGCTATTTTCAGCAATGTATTGCTGTGTTTGAGCAGGCAAAGCGGAAATGCTTAGTAGCCAGGTTTATCAGTCCCCTGGCGGAAGTGCTAGAACATCTGGAAGCGTGGCAAGACTTGCAAGTCATTGCCCAAAAAGCTTTAAAGCTGCATCATATCTGTGGCTATCAGGGGAAACAAGCTGAAGATTGCAGCTTTCTAGCTGAGGTAGAACTCAAGCGCTCTCACTGGAAACAAGCTAATCATTACGCAAAGCGATCGCTCTCGATTTTGGCAAGGGTTCCGGAAGGGCCACTACAGCTTCAGATATTATATCCACGTCTGCTCAAGCAGTTGTGTCAATTATTTTTAGCCAAATCACAACAACATCTCGAGCAGCACCAGCAGGCGGCACAAGTTCAGGCAGAAGCGGGAAAAGAACTGACAACAGCTCTAGAAGGCAGTAATCCTAAGTACAATCCTAGAGCTTATATTCACTTTCTAGAGCAGTTACATTCTCTCTACTTCGAGCAACGCCAATATTTAGCAGCGTTTCAAATTAAACAAAAGCAGCGTTCAATTGAACAACAGTATGGCTTCCGTGCCTTCATTGGTGCGGGTTACTTACAGCCCAAACAACAGCTAATCTCTAGCCTGACACAAATTGAGCGGCAAGCTGCGATCGCGCAAGAAATCGAAGCATCAAGTCGGAAACACGATGTTGAGCGATTGATTGAGCGGATTGGTCGGAATGATTATAAACTCACTGTACTCTATGGTCAGTCAGGGGTCGGGAAGAGTTCGACAGTAAATGCAGGACTTATCCCAGCACTAAAACAAAGAGGCATTGGCACCCGCGATACCTTAGTGATTTCGCTGCGGTTTTACAACGATTGGGTGCAGACATTAGAAAAGACGTTGATAGAGGCACTGACAGAACAAGGGATTGAGGCACCGGAATTGGGGATTGAGGAAACACCCAGTACGCAATTCCTGCTCGAACAGTTGCAGCAGAATGAGTCCCGCAATCTATTAACGGTTCTGATTTTCGATCAATTTGAAGAATTTTTCTTTGTTTACACAGAGCCAGCTAAACGACGAGCCTTTTTTTATTTTCTGGCGAACTGTTTTGATATTCCTTATGTCAAAGTCATCTTATCGCTGCGGGTAGATTACTTGCATTATCTTTTGGAGTGCAACCGTCTTGCAAATATGGGAGCGATCGACAATGACATCCTGGGCAAAACTACTCTCTACTATTTAGGTAATTTTTTACCATCAGAAGCGAAATCTATCATCCAAAAACTAACAAATAGCTCTCATTTATATCTAGAGCCAGAGTTAGTTGAGCAATTGGTAAAAGAACTCGCTGGAGAGCTTGGAGAAGTTCGTCCGGTTGAGTTGCAGGTGGTAGGGGCGCAACTGCAAGCAGAAAATATTACGACGTTGGAACAGTATCGGGAACGGGGGCCCAAGGAAGCACTAGTTAAGCGATATCTGGACGAAGTTGTTAGGGACTGTGGCTCTGAGAATAAAAAGGTAGCTGAACTAGTTTTGTATTTGCTAACCGACGAAAACAATACTCGTCCGCTCAAAACACGTAATGAGATAGTTGACAAAGTCACAAAATTAGGAGTGGAAGCCGATAGATTAGAGCTAGTATTAGAGATTCTTGTAAGGTCGGGATTGGTATTTTTACTGCCCGAATCTCCTGCTAAACGCTATCAACTTGTTCATGATTATCTCGTGACTTTCATTCGTCAACAACAGGGTTCAGACTTAGTAGCAGAATTAGTGGAGTCACGCAGGAGAGAAGAGGAGTCCCATCAAAGAGAAGAACAGAGCCAAAGCAAGCTGAATCAATTTCTAAAACGGGCGCTGGTAGGCTCAGTTGCAGCCGGATTTGTATTAGCCGTTTTAGCCATTACATCAGCCCACTTTGCATGGCAAGCACAGAAAAGCGAGATCGAGACTCGCATTGCATCCTCAGAAGTACTCTTTACCTCCAATCAAGAGCTGAATGCACTAATAGTAGGTTTAAGGGTAGGAAAAAAACTGAAATACTCACTCGGTTCAGGAGACAAGACTGAGGATCAAGCTTTGATTATGCTGCAAAGGGTGGTTTACGGCGTAAGAGAGTATAACCGTTTAGAGGGTCATGCCAATTCGGTATATAGTGTTGATTTTAGCCCCGACGGTCAGACGATCGCCTCGGCTAGTATTGACAGGACTGTGAAACTCTGGAGGCGTGACGGCAAATTGCTCAAAACGCTCCAGGGTCATAGCGGTACTGTTTGGAGTGTTAGTTTCAGCCCCAATGGTCAGATGATTGCCTCTGGAAGCCAGGATAGAACTGTAAAACTCTGGAACCGTGATGGCACTTTGCTGAAAACCCTCGATCGGGGTAATAAGGGTCATACTAAGGCCGTCAATAGCGTCAGTTTTAGCCCTGATGGCAAGATGATTGCCTCTGCTAGCAATGACAACACGGTGAAACTCTGGAACCGTGATGGCACTTTGCTGAAAACCCTTGATAAGAGTAATAAGGGTCATACTAAAGCCGTTTATAGCGTCAGTTTCAGTCCTGATAACAAGACGATTGTCTCTGCTAGTTTGGACAATACCGTAAAACTTTGGAACCGTGACGGCACTTTGCGGAAAACTCTCCGGGGTCATAGCAGTGGAGTTTTTGAAGCTAAGTTCAGCGATGATGGTAAGACGATTGCCTCTACCAGTTATGACAACACGGTGAAACTCTGGAACCTTGACGGTAATTTGCTAACAACTCTCGAGGGTCATAATTATCCAGTCTATGGTGTCAGTTTCAGCCCGGATGGTCAGATGATTGCCTCTGCTAGTGATGACAACACTGTAAAGCTCTGGAAGTGGAAAGAGACTTTACTAAAAACTCTCCACGGTCATAACGGAGCAGTTCTGAGTACCAGTTTTAGCCGGGATGGTCAGATGATTGCCTCTGCTGGTGAGGACAATTTTGTGAAACTGTGGAGGTGGAACGACGGCAAGTTCCAGCCGCTCCAAACTCTTAAAGGTCATGAGGATACGGTTCGGAGTGTCAGTTTCAGCCCCGATGGCAAAACGATTGCCTCTGCTGGTGAGGACAACGCCGTAAAACTTTGGAGGTGGAACCACGGCAAGTTCCAGTTTCTCCAAAATCTTAAAGATAAAGGTGACAACGCTCATGACGATGCGGTCTTAAGTGTTAGTTTCAGCCCGGATGGTCAAACGATTGCCTCTGCTAGTTACGATAAGACTATAAAACTGTGGAGGCGGAACAACAGTAAGTTCCAGTTGCTCCAAACTCTTCCAGGTCATGATGATGCGGTCTTAAGTGTTAGTTTCAGCCCGGATGGTCAAACGATTGCTTCTGGGAGTTGGGACAAGACCATAAAACTGTGGCGGCGGAACAACAACGACAGTAAGTTCCACCTTCTCCAAACTCTTACAGGTCATAAGGATAGGGTTCGGAGCGTCAGTTTCAGTCCTGATGGTCAAACCCTTGCCTCTGCTAGTTACGATCAGACCATAAAACTTTGGAGGCGGAACGACGGCAAGTTCCAGCTGCTCCACACTCTTAAAGGGCATCAAGGTACTGTCTATAGTGTCGAGTTCAGTCCCAATGGTCAGACGATCGCCTCAGCTAGTGGTGACAAGACGGTGAAACTCTGGAGTCTGGACGGCACTTTGCTCAAAACTCTCCAAGGTCATCGCCAAGGTGTCTACAGTGTCAGCTTCAGCCCTAATGGCAAGACGATCGCCTCAGCGAGTAATGACAAGACCGTAATTCTGTGGAATTTGGATCGGTGGAGTGCAAATCTCGATGATCTTCTGGTGCAGGGTTGCGATCGGGCGCGTGATTATCTCAAGAATAACTCCACGGTCGAAAAGAGCGATCGCACTCTTTGCGACGACATTCCCGCTCACCAGTGAGGGCGCGATCGCATTTATTCAGGCTGGGTGATAGTAGAAACCGACGGCAAGAATTAGGTAAGTGGCTAATAGCAGAGTGCCATCTAGCCAATTCGATCGCCCGCCAAAGCAGATGAGATTGGTGACGGCGACGGCAATTGCTAATGCGATCGCTTCAAATGGATTAAAGTTGAGATCGATCGGCTGACCCATCGCCTGCCCCACCAGCACTAAAACGGGAGCAACAAATAGAGCAACGAGCAAGCTATCACCCGTCGCTG
>DATNPC010000527.1:0-10511 GCA_036703375.1 Allocoleopsis sp. | reverse complement strand
CCGTACCGAAATTTCGGGTATCTATATTCGCATTGATGTTGCCATTAGGACTTGTGACGTTTGCTGGAGAAGGTACGGAGAACGTGACATCGCCAGCTTTACCGGGTTGGTCGGTACCATCTGGCTTAGAGCCATCGGTCGTATCAATGCGATCGAAGGTAACTCGATTTGCCGCAGACAGCGTTACATTACCTGCACTTCCATCACTGCGATTACTCGTCTTGATTGTCTGCGTCTCAATGCTGCCTTGGGTGGTTGTCAAATTTACAGAACCCGAATCACCCGTATTGAGTTCTCTCGTATCAATCGTGCCAGTTTTGATGTCGCCTTGAGCAGATACGGTTACAGAACCAGTACTCCCTTGGCGATCTGGAGCGGAACTTGTATCGATATTCCCCGTGGTAATGCTACCGTTTGGTGCTCTCATAATCACCGCTCGCGTCGTCGTTAAGGCGGTGCGGTCTGGATCGTTGGCATTAACGTTAGCAGAACTTTCTGGAGCAATGATAGTGATGTTGCCGGTTGTAATATTACCGTTCGTCTCGATCTTGAGTGCAGCCGTCGTGGAGTTGCCCAAAATCACATCGTTCTTTGAAATAATGACGGGGTCATATTTACTAAAAAAGGTACCCGGTTTTCCTGCCAACGTTAAAACCGAGAAGCTGCCCCCACTGTTAAAGTGAGAATCCCCTGAAATAATGCCGTCACTCCCTAAACTCATGTCCCCACCACTCTGGAACGGAGTTTGGGAACTGTTCAATGCCAGGATATCAATACCCAAATTGCCTTGAACGTAAAGATTGCCTCCCGATTGGGCGCTGAACGCAGTTGCTGCACCATCCCGGATCTGTACTATATTGCTTGCTAGAAGATTTAAGTCTCCAGTCGTCGTTAACTGGCTACCAACGAGAGTTAGATTATTCTTCGCCGCCAGAGTTGCGCTCTGCGCTGTTCCCTGATTCGTCGCTACAACATCTCCGTTCTGGATTTGAAACCCGGTTCCGGTCAGCTCTACCTGTCCATTCGGATTAATGCTTACTCCAGTGGCATTGCCTGCACTGCCCACCGTTAGCAATTCTGGTAAAGAAGCGACTGGGAACTGCCAGTCGCTAGGTCGATTATCGCCAGCAGTTAGGGGTTTAATCTCCAAACTCAATAGCTGTCCAGGTTGGCTGATGCGAACTAAGTTTTCATTCGGTACCGCCGCTACGAGCAGCCGACCCGTTGATGCCGAAAGCTGTCCGGTACTGACTACTGTACCGCCGAGCAGGGTTAAGTCCCCTCCTGCTACATTGAGATTTCCCAGATTGATAATTGCTCCGGGCTGCGTGTTGGTGAAGACAAAAGCGGTAGGATTACCAACTAAGGATGAATAGTCATTCGCACCAGATGCATTGAACCAACGATTGCCAAATTGAATTCCTGTCGCAGTAGTTGCCATGAAGGAAGCCGGGACGTTCAAGCTGGCACCTTGTCCAAAAATGATACCGGCGGGATTGACTAAAAAGAGGTTCGGATTGCCTTGGCTAGTAACTTGAATCAGTCCGTTAATAATCGATGGGTTGCCACCGACAACCCGCCCCAGGATGTTTTGGATATCCGGTTTAGCCAGGAAGTTGGCGATTTGGTTCGAGTCAAGACCGAATTGCTGAAAGCTGTGAAAGAGATTGACACCCGATTGAGTGCCACCGTTTATGTCGAAGCGATTACCTTGTTGGGTGACTTGAGTTCCAGTGCCATCTTGAGCGGGTTGAATCGTCTGTGCTTGAAGCGATTGAGGACTGAAAAACCCGATCGCAACAGAAAGGACTGCCAGCAGCTGATGGACGCGGCTTACAGGTAGTGTCATCTGGCTCATTTTTAACATGATAGATGCTGAGGGTTATAACGGCTGGCGCTGTATCTCTCTAGCCGCGCTGGGGAACTGAAATAGGGATGAGGACAGGCGCAGATTTATTTCCTTGAGTGTAGTCTGAAGACCCGTCTCTAGTCACCACGCGATCGCGGTTAGAGCGAGGTTTTAATCCCTGCTTTAACCTGCCGATTCATTTATAGACACAAAACACCCTTTTAGGCAAAGCCTGTTTGTCGCAGATGTAACCCGACCTATCGAGGAAAGACCTGAAAAGAACTTGGTACTCTTTGGTGCGCTCGACGCAAGCTGCAAATATTGCCCTGAATTCTATCGAGTACCTCAAATACCGATATTATTTACTCTAGATCGAAACCTTGTCAAGGCTTCGATATTGTCTCAATTCTTGACTTATAGCAAATTTCATGACTGCTACCCTGAAAGAATTTTTGGAAGCTTGCGAAACTCTCGGAACGTTGCGTTTAATTGTCACCAGCAGTGCCGCTGTTCTCGAAGTCAGGGACACGATAGATCGTCTATTTTATGCCGAGTTGCCCAAAGGCAAATATGCCAATATGCACAAAGACTTATTCGAGTTTCACTTGAATATGGATGCCATTAAGCGAGTGAAATTTGAAGAGGGTGAATCAAAACGGGGCAACTTCACAACCTACGCGATTCGCTTTTTAGATGAGAAGGAGGAACCGGCGTTAAGTGCTTTTCTCCAGTGGGGTAAGCCAGGAGAATACGCACCCGGACAAGTAGAAACATGGCAGGCACTCCGAGAGCAGTATGGTGAAGTTTGGGAACCTGCACCTGTCGTGTTAAGCAGTGAGCAGTGAACAGTGAACAGTGAGCAGTGAGCAGTGAACAGTGAGCAGTGAGCAGTGACTGAGCCTATGATGGGGGCATTGGAACCTTTCACTAAGGCTCTTGTGTCACTTCAGGAAAATAAAAATAGCAGCCAATCGATGAAAGCCCTACTCAATGGTAAATCTAGCGATCGCAATTTCTCGGATGTCTGCCTCATCTTGGGTAAGAAGAGTTTTAGTCTTATGCCTGATGATAGTCTTGCTCTGCTGGAGCGGTGAGGCGCAGGCTGGACAGTTGGCTGACCGTTTGGCGCAGTTTCCCAATTGGACGAGTAAACCACCCGTTACCTCCGATGAAGGCGATTTAGTTTATCCCGAATGGATGGAGGGAACTTGGCGCGTTACGAGTACGTTAGTCGAGCAAGCGGCACCTCTAGCTCCAGATGTTGTGACACCAGGATTTGAAAGCAACCGTCGCTATCTGGAGCGCCCCATTGATTTTTTAGTGAGATTTCACACCGTCAACCCGTCGCAATCAGCGGGTCTTGAACCGTTAATTCTACTGAAAACGCAAAATGTAGAGCCAGGACAGCAGTTGTACAAAACGTCTGCTGTGGTCGCAGACCGAGCGTTTAATGGATTGAATATAGCTAAGGCTTATTTAGGCGATCGCTTAATTCAATCGGTCAAGGTCGATCCCAATTCCCCCAATCGTCAAATCACGGCGTTGAGTACCGGACGCCAACTGATCTCAGTTGTGACGGGACGAGCGAGCGAGACACCCAGTTCGGATCGGTTTATTGCCACAGAAGTAACGAACCAAATTTTCCGAGGGACATCTCAGCCTTACTTCAATCAAGTGGAAACAACAACAGCCTATCAACTGATGCGCTCGCCTAATTTAGTGATTGAAGCCGATCAGGTAACAGCCGTTTACCTCTCCCCCCAAGACGCCGATTATTTCAAAGCTTTAGAGCGACCCGTGGCTCTTTATCGCTATCACTTGGAACTCTTACCCATAGAATCAGCAGCACCTTCCCAGGTAGCTGACCATTAGATGTCCTACACGAATCGAAACTTGCCCCCCTAATCCCCAAATTTGGGGGGGGAACGTTGAGATGGCTTCCTCCTCCCATTGGGGGACGGGAGGGAGCGATCGAGAATTCATACCAAGTTGCATTCATACGTAGCACATTCATTTTCTCCCCGTCTCCCCGTCTCCCCGTCTCCCCGTCTTTCTCAACTACTATGTCTGAGCGCAACTTCGTATCAGGCAGGAGGTCTATTGAATTCCTAAAAAATTTTCGTAGCCTAATAAAACACCGTGGGACTGACAGTACCACGGCGTTCGGCATGAGGAGTCTTAACTTAAGTTGAATTGTAGAGCCTATCAATCGGCAAGTAGGGGCTGTAACGGTTTTGGTAACGAGACTACCTCAATTAAGGATTAGTGTTGTCACGCTTCTCTGGGAAGGAACTTGGTTAGAGAGGGAGCCGCTTATTTTTTCTTGGTCGTCCAAGCCGTTGTAAACATCATGAGCAAACCCCCTATGAAAATTGCGATCGCCAAGCCACCGATAATCCAGTTAAGCCACTCAGTATTTTCCATCACTTGTACATCGAGCAACGGTTACTAGACTATCAATTCCAAGGGTCATCCGCTTTTACCGTGAGCAGTGACCAGTGGTCAGTGAGCAGTGTGAGAGTGGGAGGAAGGATACCCCCAATCGTTGCATGGTAGGCTTCACGCTGGGTCTCGCATCCGGAGTGTGAAACCTGGTCACTGTTCACTGGTCACTGGTCACTGTTCACTGTTTTAAGACTTTTGGCGCGATGGGCGTGGCATTAAATCGAGTATCCTGCGGCTAGCATCTCGCACAATTGAGTTAATTTTCGTCTGTTGGTCTTGGGAGAGATTTGAAACCAAGTCTAGACCTTCAACTAACCCTGAACCCCTGCGTCGAGCCCATTTGTACTGATCTTGTTGCTCGGGTTTGAGAACTTCTTCAATCTGAGCTTGTGCCTCAGCTTCTATTTGTTTGACTTGGGCTTGTTGTAGTTGAATGGCTTGAGCGGGTGATTGGGGCCCCGGTGGAGCTTGAGGAAATTGTGCAAAAGCCACCACAGGAGTCGCTGTCCACGTAAGAACAGCGATCGCTTTGACAATTAGTGGTATGCGGTCGAGTTTCACCATTGTTCGCTTAGAGCTGAAAGCCTCTGCACTCTATCCTACCCAGAAGGCGACATTTGCGAGCAATCAACATGGTGTACCAATCACCTTATAACTCTGTGATGTCATTGCGGGTGCGGAAATAGAGCAAGTTAGTTCATCTTGCTGGTGTAAAAGCTGATAAATCGTATTAATTAACTCTTGGGGGTGGCACAGCTTAGAGACGTAAGCGTCAGCACAAGGCTTGCTGCCCTGCTTGAGGTCAAATTCTTGTTCTTGCCCGGAGTACATCACCACAGGTAGCTTTTGGGTTTTTTCATTATTTCTGAGCTGTTGACACACTTCATAGCCATTCATTCCAGGCATGATGATATCTAGAATCACAAGCACAGGAGAAATGGATTGCAAGCACTCTAGTGCTTCGACGCCATCATTAGCCACGACCGCATTTAGCCCAACTTTGGTGAGGAGTTTGGATACAATCAGTTGCTGGGTTGGATCGTCGTCTACTACTAGAGCTACACACATAGGCTACTTCCTCTGCTATCTCTATCACCTAGTGTTTGTGATCTGACGACGAGTTGCTGTAAATCCTCCGTGAAGTGAGGTAAAGATTTTGCGATCGAGATTTATCATCCTCAGTGACTACAGAGGTTAGTCCTCATTCACCTCGATCGCTGTGCAGTCAGACGCGATCGGGCTTGGGATAGCGGTAAACCCCGTTCCGTTGAGATTGTTCATCAGTCCCCAATGACTGAACGTCTGCTGAAAGAGGCTACTATAGTGCAATCAGAAAGGACTGATAGGAGCAAGAACCAATCGAGCGATGCTAAAGTCGTGGACAGCTGTGACGGATGAAGAACTAATGCAGCTCAATTTAGAAAGTTTAGAGCAGCGGTTTGAGCGAAATGCTGATGGGACACTGATAAGTATGCCACTCACTGGAGGAATTTCTGGTAATCGAGAAGCTAAAGCCGTGGCTTATCTGCTCAATTGGGTAGAAGCTCACGATTTGGGTGAAGTGTTTGGGTCAAGTACGGGTTTTAAATTGGAAAATGGTGCGGTGCGATCGCCTGATGCAGCGTTTGTGGCGAAAGGCCGTTTACCAGATGCTTGGGATAAGGGAGACGATGAGTTTCTCAACCTAGCCCCAGATTTAGTCATTGAGTTTTGCTCTAAAACTGATGATTTGGAAGCTTGCAAAGCCAAGATGCAAGAGTATGCAGCAAATGGCGTACAGTTAGGCTGGTTGATCGATCATCTCAATCAGCAAGCCTGGGTTTATCAAGCCGATGGTTTAATCACCCAGTATCCAGCTACAGCGATTTTGAGTGCTGACGATGTGGTGCCTGGGTTTAAGTTAGCTCTGAAGTATTTACTATAGGTGTGCGATCGCCTTGGGGTTTGATCGCAGGATAGGGACACGGATAACCTCTGTGTCCCTACATCTTCATATATGGCAATATATGGCAGGAAATCAGATTCTTTGTTCGTCATTCCTGCTGCCTTCTTGGGCTTAGTTGAAATGGCACTGAATTAAGCTTTTGTAGTAAGCGCTGTCTTCGCTTCTGGCACGCTCAGTGCCGACTACGAACCTATATTATTTCAGTGACATTCGACTTAGCTGCCTGTACCCAAAAATTTCTCCTTGATAGCCTGAATTGTGTCCGAGAGTTCTTGACGGTTGCTGGCACTGAGTAAATAGCGGGTAACAAACCAGAGCGTATATCCTAGACCAACTAATTCTAGGACTAATGCTAGTAAGGGAATATCGTTGATGGCATCTAGGATAGCTAGCGTTAGTTTGACAGTAGCAAAAGCGGCTAGAATCCAGCCTAATGCAACTAGGATTTTCTGGTATTTGCTGAAAAAGTCAGCGACATAGCTGGGGAGTTTATCAATAAACGCGGAAGCTTCTTCACCGATTTGTTGCCATTGTTCTTTCGTTTCAGGTTCTTTGGATGAGATTTTGCTGACTACCAATGGCTCTTCTGTAGAGACATGTACGAGAGAAGGTTCTGTTTTAACTTCAACTGTATCGGTGCCGGTTGTAATTTCAGTGGTCATATCTTTATTGGGGGAATGACGGCTTGAAGCTATTTACTGATGAACGATGAACTATGGCAATCTCTGTGGGGTGTTAAACCAAGATATACAGGTGAAATCATGAATGTTAACACTCTACTGCCAATTGAATTACTAGTTTGCTTGAGGCATCAGTTAGTTGCTTCCAGTCTATTTAGACTGATATTTTTGCTAAGGTCAAGAGCTAAAAAATAACCTATCAAAAACTTCTTCTTTTCTTTAAATTGCCTTAAAAAGAAAGCATTAATTTCGATTTAAGTTTTGAATTTAAATAAATTCATTAGAATTCTAATTCCTATTATTAGTTAAAAAATATAGCGCTTCTCAATTGAATGAAGTACAGCACACAAGCGTGAAACCTAAGCTCAGCAAGGCAAGCAAAAAAGCTGATAACTGATAGCTGAATGCTAAACGCTATAATGAGTTCAGCTGCTTAAATATAAGCAGTTGATAGAAAAAAGATTTGGTATCGTATTTATCCTAGTTTGGTAGAGATACGCTAGTACTTACTGATGATATCTGCTCCTGTCCGGATTATTTCAGTGAAGTGTATTGACTAAAATGAGAAGCTTAAAGCGCGATCGCATTCAACTCGGCTGTTTTCGAGTTTGCTCGTACAGTCTCTAGTGGCAACAATTTTAAGCAGTCAAGAGTCAAGAGCGGGAATGCGCCATCACTACAAAAGATTACAGCTCATTAATCTCGATGTTAAAGACGAGACTCCTCCACCCAAACACCATCCCCTGCCTATTCTCACCTCACTAGTTTTTCCCTGCATCTTCTTCATCTTCCATTCTTTGCCACAGGGCAAATGACCGGGAGGTGCATTGAGAGAGAAGATGAGTTCATGGGAACGTAACCAGTAGTCTCTATCTTTTAGATACCAGCCAACGCGGCTAGCAAACTCTTTGTAGGTGTCATAACTAGATTTTTTGAGATTAGCATCTAGAGGGTCAATTAATTCACGGATGACACTCTGCCAAATCTGTTGGTGTACGCGAAATCCAAAGCGTCCGTTGCTGTAGTTCACCCAGAGACTATCTATAGTAGAGAGGTCAGTACAGGGAAAGTTATTAATATCTTCCAAACTCAGCCAACCTTCTTTTTCTTTACCAAAGATTTTAAGCATGATAGCTGTCGTTTCGCGATCGGCTTCTTTCCACTTCCCTGCGGCTAGCAGTTCCCGCAGTTTTCTGTAATCAACCTCTACGGCCAAACTCCGATAATTCGCGATAGAGATAACTTGGCGAAAAGTAATAAAGTTGAACAGTTTTGGTGCTTGCAGTAAGGCTAACCATTCTTGCACGGACTGAGGGCGAGCTTTTGGCTCTAAATCCATGGCTTTGAGAATGGCATCGTTGACGCGATCGCTAATGCTAGGATTGAGTTCCTTGGGCGGCACTAATATAGCACCCAGCACTCTAGAGACTGAGCTTTTCGGTGCTTGTCCTGTCACGAGTTTGTAGAGCGTTGCTGCCAACGCATAGATGTCTGTACTAGCACTCCATCGAGCGCGTATGTTGTATTGCTCGGGGGGCGCATACGAAGGCGTGAGATTGATGGTGTGAGTGAGAGTGATGTCAGGGTTAAATTCCCGTGCAATGCCAAAATCGATTAAGACGGCTTCATTGCGATCGGCTCGCACCATAATGTTATTGGGCTTTATATCCCGATGCAACACACCCTTATTATGAACAACGATTAGTGCTTCACCAACTTGTTGAATGTAACGTAAAGCTTCAGACTCGGGAAGAGGACTAAAACTACCTAAGTTTTGTCCATCGATATATTCCATCACCATGCCCCATGACTTGCCCTCTTTAATCAACTCGTAAACTTGTACGATATGAGGGTGCTGGCATTCCTTTAGCCGCAGGGCTTGATTGACGAAATCTTGTTGGCATTTATCAAACTCAGAACTATCTGGATCTAGATTTTTGATAGTTTTGATGACAACTGGATTGCCCCTTTTGTTCTTAGCCAGATAAATAATGCCAAAGCCACCTTTCCCTAGCTGTCTCTCAATGGTGTATTTGCCGCCTTGCAACAGCTGCCCCGGAGTCCAAACCATTGTTCGCTAATGAATCTGAGACGATATCTCAATTTTGGCATAGGGATTTTATTCAGAGTGAGCATTGGCTAGCCACAAATTTTTGTCGAGATGGCAGGGTTTATCGTAGGTAATGCCCACCTTACCATCCTCGTCCAAAACTATCAGAGGACGCTTTCACAGCATTGCCATCTAATTGTCACTGAGCTGTCACACTAACTGAGTAGCCTTATTCCCAGAAGCAGACAACAGTTTTCGTCGTCTTGCTCCTCATACCCCAAGAATGAAGCTCTCTTGCTAAACTGCGAGGGAGTATTTTTTTGCCTATGCATGTCAACAACTTTTCTGTATTAAAAAACTCCCTAGCGTTTTCTTCTCAAGTCAACGCTAGGTTCAGTCAGCTCTAGCAACAACCCGATCTGCCGATCGCATTCGTTAGTCGGCAATGTCCACCCTACGATTATTGCGAAAGGTGCAATATATCACTTAAGAGTTATCACTCTGAAACCTGCGATGGATGCAATAAATTTAAGGAAAGTTCGCATAACATAATAAAATACTTTTTGTCTTTGACCTACATCACTGAATCGCAAGTACTACAATCACCCAGCGCTAGAGAAAAGCCGCGAATATAGGAATATCGGCACATAGTTAGTGTTCAGTGCAATCAAAGGTGCAATTAGAGGAGTGTGCGATGCTTGAGCGAATAGTATTAGCGATCGCGGTTACATTATCGGTTTACTTATCGGCAGAATCGAGTTGGTTAAACACAACTCCCAAGTCCCCGATTGTTCAACAATCATCGGTTCCCGAATCAGCCCCAGGTGATTTGCTCTAAAGAGAATTATGACGATTAGCACGGATTTATGGCAATCTAATCAAGATTTGGCAACTGCCTGTCTCAAACACCCATTTGTGCAGGGAATTGCCAGCGGTACCCTTGAGCGTGCCAAATTCGCCTACTATGTTGGACAAGATGCTTTTTTCCTGGAAGCGTTCGCTCGTGCCTACAGTATCGCCGCTGCAAAAGCGATCGATTGGCAAGGGTTTAACACCTTTCACTCACTAGCTGGAGGTGTTCTTGAAGAACTGCGCCTTCACCAAAGTTACGCCCAACGATGGGGAGTAGACTTGCATAATGTCGAACCTGCTGCTGCTACGCGCCGCTACACGGATTTCTTATTGGCAACAGCATGGGGTAGCGAACTGAGTTTAATTACCACTGCCATGACGCCTTGCATGCGTCTTTATGCTTTCTTAGGTCAAAAACTCGCAAAAGATAGGATTCCAGAACATCAATATACTGACTGGATACGTACCTATAGCAGTTGGGAGTTTGAAGAATTGGCTCAGAAGTTAGAGGGTTTGACTGAGCAGTATACCAACAAGATTACACCATCTGTAGCATCCAACTATCGCTATGCCATGGTGTGCGAGCGAGACTTCTTTGAGGCGGCTTGGTTAGTTAGTTGTTAGTTATTTGTTATTAGTTATTGGTTGTTATATCAATTAGATTTATCAACCTCATGTTTAACCCGCCCA
>DATNPC010000526.1:0-3809 GCA_036703375.1 Allocoleopsis sp. | reverse complement strand
ACTTCAATAAGATTGAGCGATGCTGGTCTTGGCTCAAAAGTCGGATTCGCAAGCAAATTGACCAGTTTGATTGTCTACGCGATGCCATGGAGTATGTCCTGCACCTAGCGTCCTAATCGCCTTGGCGGTTGCTATACCTGCTTAACTGCATTAGTTTGCTGCTCTTGAATTTGAATAATTTCACTATCAATATCTTTGACAATGTGCTTTATTTTCTCACGAAGTTTACTTACCGTATCAACAGCTTCCGCTAGCTCTAATTGGTCAGAACCGTATTTCTGAGCCAATTCCTCTCTTTTCTTTTCTCGCTCCTCAATTGAGAGAACTTCTTCCAAAAGAGATTGTTCAACCGCTTCCACCACAAAGGGTGTACCGTCACTGTTGGTGCCAGTTGCCACCACTTCTCGTTGCGGCTCTGGTTTGTTGAGCACATCCGCCGCAGATTCAACGAGTTGAGCTACCACCTTAACGGTAACGACAAATATGTACATGACACCTGTCACCGTGTCGATGATTAAGCTATTAGCCGCCGCCGCCGGAAAGTACATCAGGATTTTGGCAGCAGATACTGCCTTGAGCGCCTCCAGCAATGCACCAGCTGCCACCTTCACCGCAGCAGTGAATTTTTTGGTCGAGTCGTCAGCAAGAATTTCCTGCTTTTTTACCTTGGGAGCTTCGACAATGACAGTGCCGTTGTCGAACACCAAGGTAATATTTTTGGCTCCTGCATCGACAGCGGTTTTCACTGCCTCTAGCAGCTCCTTCCGCTTGATTTGAATCATCGACTCGGTTGCCTTTTGTATCCCGTCATGAACGGGATACTTGTCCTGAATCATATCGACCAGGATGTAGCCGATGTCTGTCTCAATAAGGAGCTGTTGGAACTTATAGTCCAGTGTTAGCGTAACCTCGGAGGGCTTCATGGAAGCCACGAGGTCTATCGCCTCTAAGGGAAGGACGAATTGTCGCTCCTCTGAGAGGGGATGACCGCTGAGCGCGATCGATCGGCAGCAGCTCACGGTTGCAGACCACGCAGAGACCGTTATATAGTCGGCCCAGGCATGGCAGTGAATGCCCTTGCTGACAATCTCAGGATTAACGTTTTTCTTGTTGAATTTGGCAACCCTGGACGCGGAAACAATGTCCGCCCAGCGCTTGCCGTCGAGCTTAATAATTTGACTATCAAGTTCGAGCAAGTCTGGATCGAACTCGACGCTTTTCTTGCCCCAGGAAGAAATGACGATATTGTTGTCGCCGCCAGTAATAACTAAATCACCGCTAACGACCGACAAATTAATATCATCCTTGCTCTTAACTGGAGCGATCGCATTCATCAAGGCTGTGTGATCGACGATAATCGACCACTTATCGTCTGCTCCGTTCAGTGTATAAGGAAGTTTTACGAGCATCCCACCTTTAGAGTATGTCGTATAGAGGATTCCAGGTTCATACTCTAAAGTAATGGGCGCACCGTTCCCATCCTTGTCGGGAGTGATGGACAAGAGCTTGATTAGCTCTGAGTTATGAATTGTGATTGTCATATCTACCGATAATTGTTCTTATAGAGTTCCCAAAATTTCCTGCGGAGGAACAGCCTTCAAAAAGTAGCCACCTCTAAAGAATGGCTAGCACTGGGTAAGACACAGTGAAGGATCGTATGAAGGCTTGTTGTCCAAATTCACATTGCACAGCTAGAAAAAAGAGGGAGACTGTAGGCGCGATCGCATTGCACCTATCAACGAGAGCGATCGCAACAAGCTAATTGTTCTCCCCAGCGAAGTCGGCACTCTCCTCTGCTGCCCTAAGCTACCTACTTATGCAAGCTGTTTAAATTGTTGCAACAGAGGCTTGTGGTTAAATATTGATCACGGAGTTCCGTGCCTGAAACTGAGGATGCACGGATTATTATGCCTTATTCTAAGACACAAAATTTTGCTTATTCTGTTGACATTACCAGGCATCGGCATTGTTATAATAACGATATAACAAAAAAAACCAGCCTAAGGGCTGGCTTGGACTGATTTTACGGTTTACCGCCGTTTCATGGGGTTGGCTTTTAAGAAGTGCTTGTCAATCCACCTAATGAGGAAGTAGCCAGCGACCTCACTAGTGATCCCCACAAGCAATCCTAAAAGCAACTGTGTAAAAAAGCTGCTCATAAGTTTACTTACCTTTTTTTTGTTGTAGCAGCTAGCCCCCGACCAGATATTAAAAGACTTAGTGACAGTGTGTTACGACCACACTGTTGCTTTGTCATATCGAGCTAGCTATTTTTCAATCTAGCATAGTTTCTTAGGAAGTTAGAGAGCAATGAGCCAAGTTGTAAGTCTAGAACTCCGTGATGAAGTTTATACAGCTTTGAGGCAACAAGCAGAAAGTGTTGGGATATCCATATCAGAATTGATTTTGATTACTCTCGAACGGCAAAGTGGCTTAACTCATCGACATAAAACCGAAGCAGAAAAAGAGGCAGCACGAGCCAGGTTTGAGAGCCATTTTGGGACACTTAATCTCGAACATCTCACCGATCTGGATAATGAGAGCATTGACGCAGATTTAGTGAGAGAGTATGCAAGTACTCACGAAGAAGGTTAATGCTTCTCGATACTTCTGGTTTGCTTTGTCTGCACTATCAAACTGAGCCTTTGCATACTCAAGCTTGTGCTGCCTATAAGAGAGCAACAATTCGATTAACTCATAGCTATATCATTGCTGAATACGTCGCATTAGCAACGGCAAGACGTTTTCCACGTTCATCTGCCCTTGCTTTTGTCGTTGATTTGCTGGACAACCCTGATATAGAGACAGTTTGGGTTGATGAGCCATTGCACCGAGAGGCAGTTGAGCTACTAATGGGGCGGCAAGACAAAACCTATTCTCTGTGCGATGCCGTTAGCTTTGTATTGATGCGTCATCGTCGGATTACTGAGGCACTGACTACTGATAGACACTTTGAGCAAGAAGGGTTTATTCGCTTACTAGCATAAGCGTTGCAGCCAATGTTCTAGACTGGGAAAGCAAGAAACCAGTAAGAGAAAGGGAACAAACGATGCGACTGTCTAAAATGCTTTTCGTCACCCTGCGGGAAGATCCAGCAGAAGCGGAAATCCCCAGTCATAAACTACTCGTCCGCGCAGGCTACATACGTCGCATCGGTAGCGGGATTTACGCCTATCTCCCCTTCATGTGGCGCGTCCTGCAAAAAGTCTCCCAAATCGTGCGCGAGGAGATGAATGCCACAGGTGCTCAAGAATGTCTCCTGCCCCAGTTGCAACCCTCTGAATTGTGGAAAGAGTCCGGACGCTGGGATACCTACACCAAAGCCGAAGGCATCATGTTCGCCTTCCAAGACCGGCAAGAGCGAGAAGTGGCACTCGGCCCCACCCATGAAGAGGTTATCACGACCGTTGCTCGTGACATGATTCGCTCCTACCGCCAACTCCCCCTGCACCTGTACCAAATTCAAACCAAATTCCGGGATGAAATTCGCCCTCGCTTCGGACTGATGCGCGGACGCGAATTCAT
Source organism: Allocoleopsis sp. (assembly GCA_036703375.1). GTDB lineage: Bacteria > Cyanobacteriota > Cyanobacteriia > Cyanobacteriales > Coleofasciculaceae > DATNPC01. The sequence goes on along the minus strand of DATNPC010000526.1, from coordinate 284 downwards.
TATGAAAGACGGCTACTCCTTCCATACCGATGAAGAGAGCCTGAAGCAGACCTATCAGGATATGTACCAAGCGTACAGCAACATGCTGCGCCGCGCTGGTCTGAAATTCCGACCCGTAGAAGCGGACTCCGGGGCAATAGGCGGTTCGGGTTCCACCGAGTTCATGATATTGGCAGACGCGGGAGAAGATGAGGTTCTCTACACCGAAGATAGTCAGTACTCTGCCAACGTAGAAAAAGCCGTATCCTTGCCACCCGATGCCGAACCCTCACCCTTTACCACCT
>DATNPC010000525.1:0-5386 GCA_036703375.1 Allocoleopsis sp. | reverse complement strand
TCAACATCGAACATCTGATTCCGCTTGCACGTAGTTATGGTTTTTACATCCATGTTTCCAGGTGCAAGATCTGAGTTAATAAAGTCTGATTTTCTGATAGTGCCAATATGGCCTTCAAGCTTTCCAAGTAAGCGCCCTGACTCACCAGCGCCACGCACAGCGCCAATGTTGGCTCTTGTTTCGACTTGTCTAGATAAAATGTCAGCAAGCCCGTTGCAATGGAGACAAACGGCAGCCCTGCCCCTACCACTTGAACGAGAGGCGAGTTTAAGACATCCAAGAGCGTGGAAATTTGGCCGACTAAAGGTGCTAGCTGCCCAACATTTGAGCCTTGCTCCTTCAGCGTTTTCGCTAATTCTAAAACTGCCTTTGCCGACTCGACGCCACCTTTTACCGTCTCTGCCGAGAACAAATCCCCAATGTCAGTATTTAAAAATTTCCAAAGTCTCTTGAGTGGTTCTGCCATCTTTACTTCCTGATTTTAAATGTCTCGAACTTAGTCGTGTTCCGTATCGCCTTTGGTCAGTACAAGGCATGGTGCGTGGGCTGGCACAAAACCTACGAAGCCTTGGTTCAGTGTGGAGAGATTAAGGGATATCACGAGCGCAACAAAGACGGAATGTCACTGAAAAAGTGACTCGCTCCTACAGGTACTGTCCAATCCATTAAAGCTATTCTCCCCACTTGTGTTGCTGGGAAGTGGCAATATCGCGATCGCCAATTTCTTGCACACTCCCTTTAACATCTCAGGCAATTCTGAGCTAGAGTGAGGAGTTGATTCGACAGGTCGAGTATATTTACACAAAACAGACGTTGAATCGCAACTTCGGTACGATTACTGCGTCCATATCTTAACTGTTGACTTCTCTAGCTCAACTCATTACCAAAACTGTAAATCGGTGTTAGAGGTATGAACTCGTTAGTTGGTAAAACTTTACAGGGTGGCAAATATAGCTTAGAAGAAGAACTCGGACGCGGAGGCTTTGGCGTCACCTTTAAGGCTACTCATCACTACCTGGGTCAGACGGTAGTGATTAAAACCCTCAACGAGTCCTTTCACCTACACCCAGACTTTGCCCATTACCAGCGTCGGTTTCAGGATGAAGCGCGAGCGCTAGCGTTGTGTATCCATCCTAATATTGTCCGCGTCAGCGACTTCTTTGTGGAAGCGGGATGGCCGTACATGGTGATGGACTACGTTCCAGGGCCAACGCTGCAAGACGTCGTGTTTCCGGGACGCCCTTTGGATGAAGCGACGGCAGTGAATTACATCCGACAAGTTGGAGAAGCCTTAAGAGTCGTGCATCAAAAAGGCTTACTGCATCGGGACATCAAACCGGCCAACATTATCCTCCGCCGAAACACTCAGGAAGTCGTGTTGATTGATTTCGGAATTGCGCGGGAGTTTACAACCGAATCCAGTCAAACCCACACGAGTATGGTATCGGACGGCTATGCTCCGCTCGAACAGTATTTAAGTAAGGAAAAGCGCACACCAGCAACGGATGTCTATGGGCTGGCAGCGACGCTCTATGCCCTGTTGACAGCACACATCCCTACTCCAGCCGTCATTCGCGATCGCCAACCGATGTCAGCCCCTCGCGAGTTGCAACCGCAAATCAGCGCTGCCGTGAATCAAGCCGTTATGCGAGGCATGGCAGTAGAGGCGCGTTATCGACCTGCGACAATAGATGAGTGGCTGTCGCTGCTACCGGCTTCGCTGTTAGCGACGAGTAATGGGCCCGATACCGGATCGAGTCCTACCAAAACAGCCGTAACTATTCCCATTACCCCCCAGCAACTCCCTCAATTAGCGGAAACTTCACTGCCTGCGACAGAAGTTCCCATCTGGAAGCGCTTGGGCGTTCCTGGAATTGTCATTGGAATCGGTTTAGCGATCGCATCCGGCATACTCGCCTTCGCGGCAGTCTTGAATCGTCCCAAACAACCTGAAGCACCTTCCTTTACTCAGCCTCTCGTCTCACCGACTAACGAACCTGTCGCCCTGCCCACTCCCGAACCGAGTGCTAGCGATAATGAAGATGCCCCACAAAAGCGGGCTGAACCTGTAGAGCAGAGCCGTCCTGCCGCAACCGTTCAGGAACCCGTTCGCCGCTCTTCCTCCTCCTCTTCCTCTTCTTCCTCTAGACGATCGTCACGCCGACGCTCCAGCACACCCGTCAATTCATCGCCTGCCCCGGTTGAGAATCCATCTCCTTCACCGAAATCAGAAGAGACTCAGCCTGCACCAGCAGGGGATTCCTCATCTTCAGCCCCTAAACCAGCACCAACGTCTTCGCCCAATCAATCCCAAAACTCATCTCAGCCACCAGCTCAATCTCAGGCACCAACTTCATCCGATCCACCTGCACCGGCGCGATCGACTAGCGAATCGTTCGAGCAACCCAAAACTCCCCCGCCCCCAGAAGCCGCAAGACCCAAGAAGAGCGAACCCGTTCCGGCTGAGGGTGACAACCAGCAGAGTCAGTAATCCGCTAATCGACGCTTACTGTACAAGCTTCCTTGCCTTCTGCCCTCTACGTATGAGCCTTCTTTCACTAGGTACGGTTATTCCCCCAAAAAATTCCGGATAGCACCACTCCTCGTAGACGAACTTTTGTGACTCTCACTCCAACCATTGACTATAATGGGGAATATAAGACATGGGGCCTTAATGGTTTCGACGTGTTGGCGAAAGCCGCCCCGTGATACAGGTCGAGAGTGAGTCTCCTCTCGTAAATCAAAGGCTCAAACAAAAAAGTAACTGCGAACAACATCGTTCCTTTTGCTCGTAAGCAAGCTACTGTTCTTGCCTAATAACCTCTAACAGGTTCGAGCGTCTATAGTTTGACTCCGTTAAGGACTATAGACCAACCCCCAACGGATGCTCTAGTCGGTCGCCTTTGGTCGCTTACTAGCTAAGACTTTACCAAAGCATCCCACCGTTCGGGATAATGAACGGTTCCCGCCCTGAGGGTCAGAAGGGCTAAGCCTGTGAATGAGCGGTAGGTCACTACCCAAGGCGGACACGGGTTCAACTCCCGTAGGCTCCACTTGAAACCCTTTTTGAGACCACTTCCTACTAACTTATAGAGGAGGTGGTTTTCAGTTTCTTGGGGAATGCAAAAATTTAAGAGCGAAAGCGAATGAGAGCTGAAACAGTCCAGTCGGGTGTGTTAGCGTAGCGTAACGCACCACGAGATTATAGCTCTTGTAGCTGATAAGTCCTAACCTGAAATCCCTACTACCTTTGAAGCGAGCATACTTGTCTGTTTAGGGAGCATCAGCTCCTATGCCACTATATCTAGTGCGTCTGCATCAGTCCTAATGTGCTGATTCAAAAGTAACAACAGGACAAAAGCATTGTAAAACGCCATTTTCAGCTTTTCTTCAAGCAAACTAACAAAAAGAGCTTATTCCCTAGAGCAAGATGTGAACGATGAACAGCAGACACAAGAGCTACAAGTACTGAAATTTGAATGCACTGGGTAAGCGGCTCGCACAAAACAAATTTACATTCCCTGTCGGCACCTAGTGGTAGCCGGACGCTTTCGCTCAAGTGGCATCTTATGCTGCTTGTGGTAGGGAGTTTACTCCCAGTTGTTCTGTTTTCGGTTGCTGTCGTTCATCGACTGTCGCATCAGGAACAGGCAGCCTCAGAAAAACGCGCACTTCTAGCAGCTCGTAACTTGTCGGAAACCGTGGAGCGTGAAATTTCAGGCACGGTTCGGACGCTCCAGGCACTGGCATCGTCAGAAGAACTTCACAAAGGAGACCTCAAAACCTTTCACAACGAGGCAAAACGGGTAGCACAGGCGCAAGCCACTTGGGTGTCTGTCATTCTCTTATCACCCGATGGTCGCCAGCTTGTGAACACCAGACACCCCTTTGGTACGCGCTTGCCTTCAGTAATAGAGCCAGAAAGTCTACAGCGCGTCATCAAGACACACCAGCCGACTGTAGGTAATCTCCGGCGTGGAAAGCTTGAACCAAACATTGTTGCCATCCCAGTTCGCATTCCGGTGATGCGTGACAACAAGCTACAGTACATTCTCACAGCTATCCTGACCCAGAAGGCGTTAGCTAAGGTTGTGGATGAACAGACAACCCTAGAGGGAGAATGGACGCGTACCGTTGTCGATGGTCAGGGGATCGTCATTGCTCGCACCCGTAATCCCGATCGCTTTGTTGGGAAACCAGGGACGCCATCTTTTTTGCAGCGAATTGGAGAGACTACCGAGGGAGTCTACCGCGATACGACCCTAGAAGGGGTGAAGGTGTATGTGGCATTCCATCGGATGAAAGGTTCGCGTTGGACTGTTGCCGTTACTGTGCCGGTTAAGGTGATCCAGGGGCCCTCTCAACGAGCCATGGGGTTGGTGGTTAGCTCGGGTTTGGCATTGCTTCTCGTAAGCGGTATCGGTTCACTGATTCTCTCGCAACAGATTTCTCGCAGTATCACCTCGGTTGCCCTTGCAGCAGAAGCCTTAGCGAAAGGCGAGCACCCCCAACTCCGTCCCTCATTCATCAAAGAAGTGGTCGTGTTAGGAGAGGCTCTAGAATCATCGGCTAACCTGCTGTCACAGCGGGAGCGGGAGCGGACTGAAAACCTAGTACGAGCTGAGATGGCACGAGAGGAAGCTGAGGCAGCAAACCGTATTAAGGACGAGTTTTTGACCGTATTGTCTCATGAGTTAAGGTCGCCCCTCAACCCAATTCTTGGTTGGTCCAAATTGCTCCGCACTGGAACGTTAGATGCAACAAAAACAGCTCGTGCCTTGGAAACGATCGAGCGTAACGCTAAGCTGCAAACTCAACTGATTGAGGATTTGTTGGATGTTTCCCGCATCTTACAAGGTAAATTGAGCCTGCATATGGTTCCTGTTAACCTGGTGCTGACGATTGAAGGGGCCTTGGAAACGGTATATTTAGCGGCACAAGCCAAGTCGATTCAAATTCAGATGATGCTTGACGCAACAACGGGGCAAGTTTTGGGAGATTCTGCCCGTCTACAGCAGATTGTTTGGAACTTACTTTCCAATGCTGTCAAGTTCACACCTGAAGGTGGGCAGGTAGACATTCGCGTCGCACACAGCGATTCGCAAGCTCAAATTATTGTTAGCGACACAGGCATTGGCATTCCTCCAGAGTTCTTGCCTTATGTATTTGAGTACTTCCGTCAGGCAGATTCAACCACAACCCGGAAGTTTGGCGGACTGGGGCTGGGATTAGCGATTGTCCGCCATTTAGTAGAATTACATGGTGGCAGCGTTCAAGCAGACAGTCCAGGTGAAGGGCAGGGAGCTATCTTTACCGTTAGGCTGCCACTGATTCCAGCTCCAGTCCAAACCGCACAAGACAACCCGCAAGTGACTCCAGATACTCA
>DATNPC010000524.1:0-5977 GCA_036703375.1 Allocoleopsis sp. | reverse complement strand
AGTAAGATGTGTGTACACCGTAGCCTTTTTAAGAGGGGCTGGGGGGGATCGAAGGGTTTGACATGAGAAGGTGAATTGAATCGATCCCGTTCAGGGCTTGTTTCAGTCCCCTTGCGGGGATTAAGTTAGCGGAAAGAGCGCCAACTACGCCGCAACCTGTTGAGACTGCATGTTTCAGTCCCCTTGCGGGGATTAAGTTAGCGGAAAGCTTATTTTTTGTTTCAATTGAACCGCGATCGATTGTTTCAGTCCCCTTGCGGGGATTAAGTTAGCGGAAAGACATCAGATTCTTGCGATCGAACAAAAGAGAGGAGTTTCAGTCCCCTTGCGGGGATTAAGTTAGCGGAAAGCCAATGAAAAAATGCTCGTGGTGGTCTGGACGGATAACTTTGTGTTTCAGTCCCCTTGCGGGGATTAAGTTAGCGGAAAGGGCGCAAGAACTGCGTGCAAACTTCCCAAAAGTCAGGCATGTTTCAGTCCCCTTGCGGGGATTAAGTTAGCGGAAAGTTTCAAGAAATGCTCGACGCCACGTCCTAGCCGTTGTTTCAGTCCCCTTGCGGGGATTAAGTTAGCGGAAAGCCCAATATTTATTCGGTTCGCTAGCGAATTTCCTGACTCGTTTCAGTCCCCTTGCGGGGATTAAGTTAGCGGAAAGACGACCAGGAAGTAGACGGGCCTGAACTCGTTGAAATGTTTCAGTCCCCTTGCGGGGATTAAGTTAGCGGAAAGCCAAGCAACCCGACTTTGCTCCATCTGGATTCGAGATTGAGTTTCAGTCCCCTTGCGGGGATTAAGTTAGCGGAAAGCCCGCCGTCTGAAACATTTACTACGAGAGGATTCTACAAAGAGTTTTCGCAAACTTCTTTTTCCACCTCATTTCAGCCTTGCTTATTGCAAGCCATTTGCATTTATTGAGCGACTGAAAACGCTAAAACTATTCAATTGTCTAGGTTCTGGCGTTTTTCGCAAACCTCCCCAGAAAATCGCCCTCGCTTCGGTTCGCGAAAATTGGCATCAATCACCTGTTAGGATAGCCCGATTATCTCATCCTGTCGAGTCATCGGTAAAAACTCTTTCCATTCCCCATTCCCGATTCCCCATTCCCCATTCCCCATTCCCCATTCCCCATTCCCCATTCCCCATTCCCTATTTCCTATCTTCCAGGGCATAAATATCTCGTTCCCGACCCGTGGCAAACCGGAAGGAATAGGGTAAATCTTTGCTGTTTTGTGTCATAAAGACCCCGATCGCAAGCAAAGAAACACCCAGTGTCAGTGAAAAGATACCTTGGTATCCCAACGGTTCGACAAACGTACCGAGAACCGGCCCTGAGAGCGCAAGTCCCACATCAAACCCCCCGATACACAGCGAAAACACTCGTCCTCGTTCGTGAGGATAACAGCGATCGGATAGCAGCGCCATCATCATAGGAATCAGCGTACCGCCTCCAGCCCCTTCTAAAAGACCTGCCAGTAGGAAATGAACGGCACTGTGCGCTTGGCACAGAAGCAGCATCGCCAAAGCATAGCAAACTAAACTCCCCGTCAGGAACAAACCTCGACCGTAGCGATCGGAGGCACGGCCTGTCAATAAGCGAATGCAAAAACTCGATAGGGCAGCAGCCGTGTAAAACCATCCAGCATTCAAGTCCACGTTTGCCTCTCTGATATAGAGCGGAACGAACGTTGCGATTGCCCCAAAGACTAAACCCGTAAACAGTAACACTACAGCCGGAATCTGCAAACCCGGACGCTTCAGCAATGACCAGAATTCATCGCTTTCTACTGTTACTGACAAAGCATCAGGTTGAGATTGTGAATTGCGATCGCTCGCGAGTTGTGTCCTGATAGACTCAGACACGAGGCGAGGTTCTTTGACCTGAGAAGCGCACAAAAAACCTAGCACTCCCAATCCACACGAAAGCACAAATAAAGGGGTGTAGCCTGCTTGTGCCTGTAAAAACCCGCCAATCGCAGGCCCAAGGGCGACACCGATGGGATTGGTCAAGCTCATGTAACCAATCACCTCACCTCGATTTTTTGCGGGCGACAAATCCACAATCAGAGCGCTATTGCCCGTCGTATAAGCCGCAATGCAAATACCGTGAAACGCCCGAATCAAGAGCAACAGGGGAATTGATTTAACAAACAGATAACCTAACGGCGCTACGGCAACGACCGCCATACCAATTAGTACCACCAGCTTGCGACTGCGGCGATCGGATAATTTACCCAATGGGGGACGGCATAGAAGCAGTCCTACGGCAAACGCACCCACAACCAGACCAACTTGCTGTGTCGTACCGCCAATATCTTCAACGTATAGCGGTAGTGTCGGCAGTAGAGAACTTAAACTCGACCAAAAGAATAGACCAGCCGCAAACAAAACCAATAGGTTTTTCCGTTGTTGCGGTTCAATCGTACTAAAAACGTTCACTCGCAGATGCCGTTCCGCTCAACTACAAGCGGGTTTGATTACTCCTGGTTAATATTCTTAACATTAGATTCGATAACTTCCCTCACCCGATAGATTGGTCGGCCCTGGGATTCGTGGTAAGTTCGCATCAACAGCTCTGCCAGTAGTCCAAAGCTAAACAACTGCACGCCAGTCAAGGTCAAGAGTACGGCTAAGATGAGCAAGGGGCGATCGCCAATTCTTGCTCCCAAACCCAGCTTGAGAACGGTGAGATACAGTCCCAATAGTGTCCCTATCATCATCGAGATGATGCCCAGCAGACCGAATACATGCATGGGTCGTGTTAGGAACTTTTTCATAAAAAAGATCGTGAACAAATCCAGCACGACCCGGAAGGTACGCCCCAACCCGTACTTACTACGACCGTGACGCCGAGCGTGGTGGCGGACTGGCAACTCCGTGATTCTCGCCCCTTCAATAAACGCCAAGGCAGGCAAGAATCGATGCAATTCGCCGTAGAGGTTCATATCGGCTAGTAATTCCGAGCGATAAGCTTTGAGAGAACAGCCGTAGTCGTGAACTTTCACCCCAGTAATTTGCCCGATTAACCAGTTAGCAATTTTGGAAGGCAGTAACCGGGTTAAAGCGGCATCCTGGCGATTCTTGCGCCAACCGCTCACGAGGTCGTAGCCTTCATCTAGCTTAGCTAGAAGCATGGGGATATCAGCCGGATCGTTTTGCAAGTCCCCATCTAACGTGACCACCGTGCGACCCCGTGCATGCTTAAATCCTGCGGCCATGGCTGCGGTTTGCCCGTAATTCCGGCGCAGAATTACTGCGCGGAGATTCGGGGAAGTTAGTGCTGTTTCTTTCAGCAGTGCGGCTGAACCGTCGGTAGAGCCATCATCCACGCAAATGAGTTCGTAACTCAATTCAGTCCCATTCAGCGTAGATGCGATCGCATCAATCAGGTGAGGTAAACTTTCCACCTCGTTGTAAATTGGCACAACTACTGAGATGTCGGGTCTCATGTCCGCCACAGAACGGTTCTGGGCTTGCGATTGCAGTTGTTGAATTAACGAGGTTTCCATCTGATGACCGAGTTGAGTAAGTTAAAGCTTGCGAGATTCTACAGTATTATCCCTGCAAGAGCGCGATCGCTACCTTGCTGTAATTCCTAATCGTGAGAGGTTGGTGAACCGTCTAATGATGAACGCAGATAATCTGGGCAACTACCCCTATCCCTCCGCCCGACGAGTCGTGATGGGTCAACAGCGTGCTGTAGCAACCAGCCAACCTCTGGCAACGTTAGCAGGGATGGAGATGTTCTGGGCTGGAGGAAATGCGGTGGATGCTGCCCTAGCTATTGCGATCGCGCTTACAATTGTCGAACCCACCTCCAACGGCATTGGTTCTGATGCTTTTGCCTTAGTCTGGGATGGCAAACTCCACGGCCTCAATGCCTCTGGTAGAAGTCCCCAAAACCTCTCTCTTAGAGATTTTGCCGGAATGGATAAAGTTCCCTTGTTGGGTTGGCTTCCCGTAACTGTCCCCGGAGCAGTATCGGCTTGGCGCAGCTTATCACAACGCTGGGGAAAGCTACCGTTTGAACAATTGTTTGAACCCGCCATTCGGTATGCAGAGGAAGGATTTCCCGTGTCGCCCGTCACGGCGCAACTCTGGAAGCAGGCAGAAGCTGTCTATTTACCGTTAAAGGATAAGGAGTTTGAGCCGTTTAAAGCAGTCTTTTTTCCCAACAACCGCGCCCCCGTTGCTGGGGAAGTATGGGGTAGTCCGCTTCATGCCAAAACTTTAAAAGCGATCGCAACGAGTGGGGGTGACAGCTTCTACACCGGAGAACTGGCTCAGAAGATTGCCAATTTTGCTGCTGATACTGGCGGTTTCCTGACAACTTCCGACTTTGCCGCACACCAAGCTGACTGGGTGGAACCCATCTCAACCAACTATCGCGACTTAACGGTTTGGGAAATTCCCCCCAATACTCAAGGTATTGCTGCATTAATGGCTTTGGATATTTTAGAAGGATTTGACCTCGATCGCTATCCTCGCGAGTCTGTAGAAAGCTACCACCTGCAAATTGAAGCGATGAAGTTAGCCTTTGCTGACATTCACCGACACGCGGCTGACCCTAATTTTATGGAAGTTGCCGTCGAACATCTCTTAGACAAAGCGTATGCGCGAGAGCGTCGGCAACTCATTGGAGAACAGGCAATACTGCTTGCTCAACCGGGTTTACCCAAGGGCGGCACCGTCTATTTAGCGGCGGCTGACGACGAATTGATGGTGTCCTTCATCCAATCCAACTATGAGGGTTTTGGTAGTGGCATTCTCATTCCCGATACAGGCATCGCGCTGCAAAATCGGGGCGCTGGCTTCCGTTTAGAATCAGGTCATCCGAATCTATTCGCACCCTCGAAACGTGCTTTCCACACGATTATTCCTGGGTTTCTCACTCAAGATGGTCAACCCTTAGGCCCATTCGGCGTGATGGGCGCTTCCATGCAACCGCAGGGACACCTGCAAGTTGTCGTGAATCTGGCCGATTACGGCATGAATCCCCAAGCAGCGCTCGATGCTCCGAGATGGCGATTTGTTGCTGGTAAAAAGGTATTGTTAGAGCAGAGCGTACCTCATGATGTTGCGATCGCATTAGCCGAACGAGGTCACGATATTCAGGCAAGTGTAGAAGGGATACACTTTGGTCGAGGTCAGATAATTTTACGACGCAAGGGAGTGCTTGTGGCCGCTTCTGAACCTCGTGCTGATGGGTTGGCATTGGCTCAGTAACTGTTTTTACCTCTGCTAAAATCGACCCAGCTATAGAGGCTAGATTGGGTTCATTTATGGTCAATTCACCTACCCGCTTTTCAGATATCCAAAACCACTGGGCGCGTTTATTCATTGAAGGGTTAGCCACTCGTGGCATTATCAGCGGGTTTCCGGATGGCACGTTTCAACCCAATCGAGCCATGACTCGCGCTCAATTTGCGGCTGTCATCCAGAAAGCATTTCCCAAGCCAGTGAAACGCCCGAATGTACCGTTTGTTGATGTTCCTGCCAATCACTGGGCAGCGGCAGCGATTCAAAACGCTTACCAAACTGGTTTCATGTCTGGGTATCCCGGTAATCGCTTTCTCCCAGAAAATAGTATCGCCCGCATGGAAGCGCTGATTTCTCTGGTTGCGGGTTTGGAGATTCCGTCTACTCTCTCCCCCATCGATGCAATTTTACGAGAACTCTATCAAGATACCGCTCAAATTCCTGCTTATGCCCTGGAAAAAATAGCCGCCGCGACTGAGGGGCAACTGGTCGTTAATTATCCCAATTTAAAGCAACTCAGACCACTTGAAGTAGCGACTCGGGCTGAGGTAGCGGCATTTATTTACCAAGCGTTGGTGTATCTAGGAAAGGTGCCGCCGATTGCCTCGGACTACATTGTTGTTTACCAAAAAACGATCGCACTTAGTCATCAGCGAGAGTTTCGGGGCGTTTGGGCAGCGACGGTTTGGAATCTGGACTGGCCGTCTCAAAAGGGGTTGCC
>DATNPC010000523.1:0-8852 GCA_036703375.1 Allocoleopsis sp. | reverse complement strand
TGGGGTATGCATTAATGCCACGCTTTGGGGAGAGAGCAATTGGGCATCTTCAAATCGCCCCTCGTTGGTTTGCATGATTAGAAAATGCGCCATATCCTCAGCCGTAGAAATCATACCCCCACTGCCACCTAGAAAACCCTTCATTTCTGGAGCAGCAAAGGGAATTCCAAAAGCCATTAAGTGCCCCTGTGCCAGGTTAGTTGCTGTTTGCAATGCCTCAGTCGAGGTGATGACATTGAGTGTATGAGTCATCTGGAGAGGTGCGAATAGGTGTAAGCGCAAATACTCTGAAAAAGGCTGCTGACTCCCCACCTCCACCACTCGTGCCAGAATAGCGTAATTGGGATTGAAGTAGTGAAATTCGGTGCCAGGGGTAGCAACCGGACGAGCTATATTGAGGCTGGTAACACGCGCTTTGAGAGTCTCTGGTTGAGGCAGTTGAGATTCGGGAAAACCCCAGTCAGACAACCCACTCACTTGATTGAGCAGATGGCGAATGGTGATTTGTGCAGCAGTATTTGGATCGCTCAGAGTGAATTCTGGCAGATAGGTTTGTACGGGGGCATCTAGATTAATCTTTCTAGCTTCTACTAATTGCATAATGGCAGCAGCCGTAAAGGATTTGCTCACCGAGGCAATGAAGAATTGCGTTTGGGTAGTAATGGGCTGATTTGATGAAGCGATACCATATCCTTTTGCATACAGGATTTTATCTCCCTGTGTCACTGCCAATGCTAAACCGGGGATGTGTTGAGCTGTCATTTGTTCATTAATCAAGCGATCGATCGCATTTTCAAGCGGGAGTTGAGCCACACTAGTGTTGATGTTGAACACCAACGCGATCGACACCATCAAGGATAGAAAAATATAACGAAGTCTGACACGCACAGGACTAATTCCTACAACGCTTCAGGGTTTAAATCCAACACAGGATATGCTTGTCCAACGAAACACCCTAACAGCGATCAGCAGAAATAACCTACCTTTGAAAAAAGGTTAAATCGCTGACTGCACAAGCTTTCTTCCCTTCTACCTTCTGCCTTCTCGCACTAACACTGCACATGGGGCGGAAACAGCCCAAAACCAATGATGCGGGGTGGAATATCGCGCACAATTGGTAGTTTTAGCAGCGCAGGCGATTGAAACGTTTGGTTATTCAGCGCACTCTTGATGATGTTTTGCTGGATGAAGGATTGAAATGCCTGGATAAAGCGAGTCGGTAACTCCCGTTGCCGTTGGACGCCTGCTAGATGGCTGACTTGCACCTGTTGATTTTTCAACGGTTGACTGAGATGATTGGCGGCTGTCACCGCATCCTGAATCGCATAGTTAATGCCAACTCCTCCAACCGGAGACATCACATGGGCTGCATCCCCAAGCAACAGTAGTCCAGGGCGATACCAACGACGAACGTAGCTCGACTCCACCGAGAGAAAGGCAATTTTCTGCCAGTCTTGCAACTGTTGCACCCGCTCCTTAAACTCTGGCAGTATCTCCACAATGTTTTGACGCAGGGTTTCTAAACCCGCCGCCCGTACTTGCTGATAGCCACCTTTGGGGATGACATAGGCAATCTGCCATTGTTCCCCGCGATCGAGCAATACCGTCATGCGTCCTTGCCCAATTCGTCCGTTCAAGCCTTCCGCGTCTTCCGGTAAGTGCGGTAAACGGAACCACAAGACATCCATGGGTGCCGAGGTTTGAACCGTTTCTAAGCCTGCCAAGTCTCGCAGTCGGGAATGACGACCATCCGCCCCAATTGTCACCTGCGCCCGGACTTCATGCCAACCCCCATGCCCCCGGTATCTCACACCCCGAATTACGCCATCTTCCTCAATTAACTCCTGAACATTTGCCCCTAACATGAGTTGAAAGTTGGGATACTGTTTTGCTTCGCCTACGATGAAGTCTAAGAAGCGAACTTGGGGCATGACGGTGACGTAAGGGTAGTCAGTCTTGAGATGGTTAAAACTAGGAGAGAAAATGACGCTACCATCAGATGCTCTCAACGTAATGCTGTGCAGTTTGCTGTGAGGTAATTCCAGCAAACGTTCGGCGAGTCCCATCTGGGCCATGATTTCCATTGCCGAAGGTTGAAGGGTATCCCCCCGAAAGTCGCGATCGAAATCTCGATGCGCTTCCAATAGCATTACAGCAATTCCCTGCCGCGCTAAAAGCAATGCCAAGACTGTACCTGCTGGCCCACCACCTACAATGCAACAATCGACCTGTTGTACATCAATGATTTCGTGAGACTGAGGTGTTTGGTTATGCTCGTGGGTAGAAACGCGATCGGCTTTGCCGGTGCCCTTCGGGCAATCGCCTTGACTTGAACTAGAGTTAGGTGCCATCTTGAGACTCCTTAGTAATGCAAAGCTGACCCAAAGCTTACCAGACTAAAGGAATCAGTCTATATTTCACCTGATTTCTGTAATCTTCATATCCGTCCAATTCTTCGACTAACATCTTTTCTTCTCCAAAAATTCTAGCAACGAGAAGAAAGGAAATTACCAGCCCCATTAAAACACCATATTGAGAACCCAGTAATATGGGTGTTCCGATAAATAGAAATATCGCTCCCAGATACATGGGATGTCTCACGAATCTATAAACGCCTGTTGAAACGACCTGCTGGTTGCGTTCGGTTTGGATTCTGACTAGAGGGGATAAAAAGGTGTTATCCGTAAAGGAACGGTATAAAAAGAAAAACGAAATTAATAATCCTATGCCTCCCAAAGACTTCAGCCACAAGGGAAAGTCAGTTGTCCATTCATATCGTTTGGCATCTATTGGCATAATGACAATCCAAGCCAAAAATAGGAGTTGCAGTCCATACAGAAAATACTTATCCCAGACTTTTTGGTTATCTGTCCCTGGCTGTTTAAATCTTTCTTTTAGTAATTCTGGGTCTTTCCGATACAAATAAATTACGGTTGATACAGAAATGATAATCAGCCAAACTCCAAATATCCATCCTTCAACCCACAGCCAATCACCGGAAAGGAATAAAACTAATATCGGGCCTATGAGAATATAGATTATTGCGAAGATAATTTGACCTGCTGATAATCTGCTGTTTTCTGTTGCCATTGGCACATTACCGCTCCTGTCTGTTAGATTCGCAGCGTGGAACATTAGTCTGTTTGAATCCGCGCTTGATTCTAGTGTGGCGCGATCGCTACAGGATTTCACTAGTCGAAAGGATAGTTGAGATTTGGCTGTGTCTGGAATTTTTAGTCAGCGTGGGCGAATATAGGTGGCAGTGCAGTCCTTAAGATGGAGTTATACCGATGGCGCTTACCCCCTCCACCATGTTGCCCTTGGGTACCCAAGCACCAGATTTTCAGTTACTGGATGTCGTATCTGGTAAGTCCATTTCCTTAGATACCTTTGCGGGTAAACCGGCATTACTCGTGATGTTTATTTGCCGTCACTGTCCCTTCGTGAAGCATGTACAGGCAGAACTGGCGCAGATTGGCAAGGACTATGCCGATTCAAATCTCGGTATTGTAGCGATTAGTGCTAATGACGCTGCTAATTACCCAGATGACGCGCCCGACAAGCTGAAGCAAATGGCAACTGAATTAGGGTTTACCTTCCCATTTTGCTACGACGAGAGCCAGGAAATGGCTAAGGCTTATACGGCTGCCTGTACTCCAGACTTCTTTTTGTTCGATCGCGATCGCAAATTAGTTTACCGAGGGCAATTAGATGATAGCCGTCCGAGTAATTCTCAACCGGTTACAGGCAAGGATTTACGAGCTGCGATTGATGCCGTGCTAGCCCACTCGACAGTTAGCTCCGATCAAAAGCCCAGTATTGGTTGCAATATTAAGTGGAAACCTGGTAATCAACCAGTTTATTAGGTTACTGGGTACCCCATTGCATATTGAAAGAAACAGTAACGAGACAAGAGTGCCAAGCACGTTGAAACGAAACATAGCACTGGCTTTTTTCCTGTTGAGTGGAGTAGCTTATCTAACTGGGTGTAGCAATCGACCCACTAGTACCCAGTTAGACGCATGGCGTCAAGATGCGAGCGCTCAAAATGCAAAAATTAAGACGCTCCAAGCACGCCAAGCCAAACGCGATTGGCAGTTTACGCTCCAAGGGCAAACCGCAACAGGTAAGCCAGTGCAATTAAGCTTGGCACAACTAGAAGCCTTAGCCAAGGAATCCATTTGGACAACGGAACCGCACAATACTAAAAATTCCCAGGAAATTGTTAACTTTCGCGGTGTTGCTGTCTCAAAGCTGCTCGACAAGTTCGGTGTTGCACCCGAAGTAACTGAAGTGACATTTATGTCCTATGATGGCTACCGCGCAACCGTCAATCTTAGCGACTTACGTCAGTATCCGATTATCATTGCCCTAGAGCGCAATAACCAACCGCTCTCCCGCAGCGATGGTGGGCCTCTTTACTTAGTGTTTCCCTACACTCAGTTTCCCCAACTTCAGCAAAAGTATCCCGATCGCTTCTGGGCATTCTACCTCACCGACATGGTAGTCGGTACTGAACCCATACGACTGCAAGTTGGGAAGCGAGTGTTCGATGCCTCTGCCCTTGCCAAACTGCCCCAAGTTACTATCGATGAGAATGTGGGGTACCGCATTGGTTGGCCAGTGGGTAAGGTCAAACTCTACGGCGTGCGCCTGCGCAATGCACTGGCGGCGGCGGGACTCACCCTTCCCCAAGACGGTGCAGTCATTGTCCAGGGGAAGTCGCCTATCTACCGCAATAATGCCAATCCCGTCTCCCTAGAGGCATCGGATGTCAATGGATGCGATATTCTACTGGCAACACACTGGGACGATGACCGAAAACCTATTCCAGCTAAGATGGGCGGGCCTATCACCCTAGCACTCTCTTCTACCTGTCAACAGCAGTCTGACGAGCGACGCTGGGTTACCTTCGTAGAGAAGCTTGAGATGCAAAAATAGCTTGAGGAGTAGGACGGTTGAAAATTCGCTGATACTGAGTTTTGAATTCCACAGCAATGAGGACAAAAACCAATCGCTCAGCACAATTCTCTTTGATTGAGGCAGACACGAGCGCTCTCAGTGAGGAGGTGCCATTTCGCTAAAGTTCAAAACCCAGAATCTTATGAAGGTTGCTTTGTTCCGCTCGATCCGAACTCGGATGATGGCCGCTACTATCCTGTTGATTATGACAATAGTTAGTGCTGTAGTCTGGAGTTGGACAAAAAATGAGAGCGAAAACTACCTCTCTTCAGAGAAGGAGGAAGCTCAGACTCTAGCAGCCGCTCTGTCAAGCGCTTGGACGAATGCACTAGTCGATCAAAATTGGGGTCAAATCCGTTTAAATATTAATCTCCTACTGCAACGAAACCCCAAGTTTGTCTACATTCTGGTTTCTGATACGCGGCTGTCTAACCAAATTGTCGCTGCCTTGCCCGAAGATTTTCAGGAACAGTACGTTCCTGATGTCGTGCCAGCAGCGGTAACCCACAAAGCACTTGAGGTTTATGCCGAACCCAACGTCAAAGTAACGTACTTACTGCGAGACGTAGAATTTCCGAGAGGCGATGTGCGAGGACATCGTGGCGAACAAGCGATCGAAGTTGCAACAGGTATTCGCAATGCCGCTGGTGAAAAAATTGGTACTCTCCGCATTGGTATTTCTTTACGACAAGTCAACCGTGCGGTGAGGGCTGCTATAGCGAAGGCATTATTGGTTGGAATACTCGGATTGGGTGTTGGACTCATTGGTGCTTACATCCTGGCCTATCAGTTAAGCCATCCACTACAGCGTTTGCAACTCAGTGCGGCCAAAATTGCTGAGGGAGATTTGGAGCATCGCGCTGACATTCGGCGGATTGATGAAATTGGAGCTTTGGCTGTTGCCTTTAACGAGATGTCTGCAAAGCTACAAGCTTCTTTCCAACAGCTTCAGATGACGCTTGAATCCTTTGAGCGCTTTGTTCCGGGAAAATTTCTCACCGTTATTGCCTCGGATGGGATTGAAAATATTCAGGTGGGAGTCGCGGCGACACGTCTCATTACAATTTTGTTTGCCGACATTCGCGGTTATACCTCGATGGCAGAACAGATGACGCCACTCGAAACATTTACCCTATTAAATGATTACCTGGCCTGTATGGGACAAGTGATTGGCGATGCGGGTGGCTTCATCGACAAGTATATCGGCGATGCGATTATGGCGCTGTTTGAGGACGAAACGACGGGTTGCGCGTTACATGCCGCACTGGCAATGCAGCAAGCGCTGCAAACGTTCAATGAGAAACGCATGCTTCAAGGCGATCCTACGCTCAAAATTGGCATTGGTATTCATCGCGGTGAGGTTGTCATGGGGACAATCGGTTTTACCTCGCGGATTGAATCGACAGTGATTGGGGATACTGTAAATGTGGCAGCACGAGTCGAGGGTTTGACTCGCAAATATGACCGTCCCATCTTAGTCACCGAGTCAGTCGTTGCCGCCTTACGCTATCCAGAAGCATTTAATTTACGCCTCGTTGATGACTCTGTAACCGTCAAAGGAAAGATCGAGCCAGTAGCGATTTATGAACTGCGTTTAGACGAAATTTAGAAGGGAATGTTCTCGTTCTGGGTGGATGTTTTGTTCTGTTTTCGCGAACGTACTTTCCCTGTACTCCATAGGCCAACAGCTAAAAGTCCTAAGATAGAGGATGGTTCTGGGACAGAAGTAGTTCGACGGAACTCGATGGGCGTGCCAGCAATCAAAGTTCCGTTGGCAGCGAAGATTCGATCGAGCGAGTCAATGCGATCGCCAAAAACCTCTACATTAGAAATGACCTTACCGCCAGAACTCGTTGGGCAACCCGTTGGAGCGTTATTTCCAATATAGCGATTAGGTTCCCAGAGCAGTTCAAGATTGCAGCTGGTTGCCGTTAGTATATTGCTAATGTCAACGACTCGCTCAGATTCGGGATGATTGCACAGTCCACTTAAAGGAGCGTTGTTGACAAAGCTATAAACACTAAGTGTTACTGCCGAAGTGCCTTCACTAAAGGAATAAAAGCGCACGCGATTGAACGCACTACTGGTTTGTTCCAGATAAACGTTCTGCGTTTCATTCGTCGGATTAGTCCCAGTCAGTTGCACCTCACAGCTGCTTAGCGTAATCAATGGAACAGACGGATTGCTAGCTACTTGTTGGACATTATCGAAGGAACCTGTGAACCAGTCTGCTACCTGTTGGACTTGTGACTCAAGGGGTGGAGCAATGGTAACAGCACGGCTTTCTCGGGCAAATGTTAACGTTGAGAGTAAAACGGTAAGAGTGCATGCTTTGAGTGTATTCATATGACTAAAAAATTGAGCTAATCAACAGTATTTACAGTTAGCTTATTTGGATTCTTAAGTCAATTTAATATGAACGTTCCTTGTATACTTCATCACCTCTGCTCCTCTATCTTTGCTAAAAGATTAACTCAGATTTTGCAGCGGGAAACTTGAATGTCTATTCCGTGACTCAGTGCAATAGGATGTATGCGTTCAAGGTCGAGTAAAAACAGGAACATCAACAATTGTGGCAAGATAGCTTGAAGTGCGAGCTGTGCCGAAGAGTTCCCAGTCTAGTAAATCTATAGGAGGCAGTTGATAAATAAGGTCAATGTGCCAGGATGATGGGACGCTCGGTTAAGGCTGCCAGCTGCCGGAGTTCCCCAAGGAGCGATCGCTCCGCTGAAGATGTTGTGATATCTGCATAAGTGGTATTGGCTCCAGAGATATCTGTGCAAAGAACTCTTAAGCTGAATGGCACTGACTTAAGCCCTGAACTAAAGTACTCCTGCGGAGAACGCTGCGCGAACGGGCTAAAAGCTAAAACCCGTTTTAACGGGTTAAAAAGCTTTCCCAGTAAGCTTTAGCTTACTTGAGCTTTGAGCCGGAAATTTATTTCCAGGCTCTTAAGTCGAATGGCACTGACTTAAGGCGAAAATTGCAGGTATTAGAAAAAACCCGGACTTGGGGGTTTTCCCCAAAACCCCATTGGGGGACAAGCGTCTCCCCCCAACCCCCCGCGCAAGGGTGATTCATTGTTAAGTCAGTGACATTCCTCTTAAGCTAGCTCGACTGCCTTAAACTCCCTTTATCTGCAACCATAAGAAAAGTACTCATGAAACAAGCTGCCACTCACTTTTGGATTGCCAGCAGCATCGCCCTGGGCTGTCTGGTAACTCTCAAGCCTACGACAGCGCAAATCGTTCCGGATAACACTCTGCCCGTAAATTCTCGCGTTACGCCGGGATGCACGGTTTGTACGATTGATGGGGGAACGGTTCGGGGTACTAAGGCGTGTCATCAATGATCTACACATCCCGTACCAGTAGTGAATTCTGGCTGTCAGGCTCGTTCGAGCTTTATAGCCGTAAAAGCCTTGCTCTGACAGCATTCTACATTTAATTGATGACACGCCCTAACTTATTCCACAGCTTCAGCGAGTTTTCCGTGCCTACGGGTGGGGAGGCACTTTTTAATAATGCGTTGCAGATTCAGAATATTTTCACTCGCGTGACGGGTAACTCAGTTTCTAATATTGATGGGTTGATTCGGGCTAACGGGACGGCGAATCTGTTTTTGCTCAATCCGAATGGAATTAGTTTTGGTCAGAATGCCACTCTAAATATAGGCGGTTCGTTTTTCGCGTCTACAGCGAGTAGTTTAGTGTTTGCCGATGGCACAGTTTTTAGTGCCAAACCCGATACATCTACTCCACCGTTGCTAACGATCAGCGTACCCTTTGGCTTGCAATATGGGAGCAATCCTGGGAACGTTCAGGTACAGGGGGCAACTCTAAGAGTGAAATCGGGTCAGACTTTAGCACTAGTGGGTGGCAATGCGAGCTT
>DATNPC010000522.1:0-7303 GCA_036703375.1 Allocoleopsis sp. | reverse complement strand
GAGTTGAGTTACAAAACTTTTGCCACCTTACAAAAATTGAGCTTTTGCTTGTTTCATGACGTAATTAGCGATTTGTTATTGGTGATTTCTCAAACTACAAACAACTAACAACCAATAACAAACATCTGTTAGAGAAGCGGTACGAAGGGCAACCCCTAGATACAAGAGGTGAGGGATGAGTTAACTAGAACCATTGCTAAGGCTGTTTAATGGTTCAATTGCCTCTATCTGCATTCCACCTTAAACATTTACCCGAAGGAGCATCTTATATGACCATTAATGCAGCTAAGCTTGAAAGTATTCTTCAAAACTTTGTCACTAGTGCCAATGATGTTCAGGGGGCTGCTCTCGTGTCTCCTGATGGATTGCCTTTAGCCTCCAGCTTACCTGGTGAGATGGATGAAGAACGAGTATCGGCAATGTCCGCTGCCATGCTGTCCTTGGGCGAACGCATCGGGAGTGAATTGTCCAGAGGACTACTCGATCGCATTTTCGTAGAAGGCGATCGAGGCTACGGTATCCTCACTAACTGCGGGGAGTATGCGGTCTTACTTGTTTTAGCGAATAAGACGGCTAAACAGGGAGTGCTGATGCTGGAAATTAAGCGTCTGCTTCCCGAGTTGAAGGCAGCTTTAAGCTAACGCGAAACGAGACTGACGCTAAGGGAGTTGGCTCAATCACCTGCGTAAAAGCCGAGCGCCTTAGCGTTCTCCGACGGCTGACTTGAACCCCTTCACGCGATCGCAAAAAATTAAGTTAAATAGAGCGATCGACTGACACGGTTGGGAACACTAGTATTATTTCAGGCTGAGTAAGTACTATTACTGAGGTTTGAGGAGGTCTTTGTGTCTCTACCCAATCGGGCTTAATTAAATTGCTATCAGCAACATCAGCTTTTATACCTAAATCTCAATTAAAAGCGTAAATAGCTATCATAAGTTTGTATGGGGGTTCCGGAAAGAAAAGTAACAAAAAGTTGATATTTCTTTATTTTCGGTTTGAAAATAAAAGAAGATCGCTAATTTCCTAGAGATTATCAGAAATAAGTGCAAACGCCATGGCAATTACGAGTAGTTTGGCAGAGTTTTCCCTACCAGAATTGTTTCAATTTCTCGATCAAGGCAGCAAAACTGGATTGTTGACTCTTCGGTTTCAGCTGGATACCCCCAACAATGAGAAAAGAGTGCGACATGCTCTGATTCATCAAGGTCGAATTGTTGCCGTTACTAAGCGTCTAGATCACCAGTGCTTACTGGCGATGATTTGTCAACGGGGTTGGATTAGCCCGGAAGTTCTCCGCGAACAGGTTAATCGCTGTCCTGCCAATATACCCATTGGTCTTTACTTGAAAACTCAGGGCTTTCTTCAACCCGAGCAGTTGAGACTGCTGTTTCATGCACAGGTACTTCAGCAAGTTTGTGCATTGTTTAGGCTCAAAGATGCGCGGTTTAAATTTGACTCCAAAGCCACGTTGCCAACTACAGAA
Source organism: Allocoleopsis sp. (assembly GCA_036703375.1). GTDB lineage: Bacteria > Cyanobacteriota > Cyanobacteriia > Cyanobacteriales > Coleofasciculaceae > DATNPC01. The sequence goes on along the minus strand of DATNPC010000522.1, from coordinate 5,817 downwards.
ATGACGGGTTTGAGTCTGAGTGCAACGGAAGCCACGCTGATGGGCCTGCGAGTGCTGCGCGATTGGCGCTCGTTGACTGATAAGCTACCCGAACCGACGTCAGCTCTATCTAGAATCGTAGTTGGTAAGCGTCACTTACGGTTAGACTCGTTAGAGGGACGCCTGTGGCAGATGGCGAATAGCTCCGTGCCTCTAGACGCGATCGCAAGCCAATTAAAACAGCCGATAGAAGTCATTCAACAGACCGCCTTCCGGCTGATTAGTGTAGGTTTAGTGGCAGAAGTACCAATGCTTGCTCCCTCACGGGCTAGATGTGCGGACGACGATTTACTAGAACCTATTGCAGCAACGGTCAATCCTGATAAAGAAAACAATGGACAACCCCTAAGCAATTCTTTTATGCAGAACTTGCTTGGTTTCTTAAGGAGCAAGTAAAAGTGGAAATTATGCGTTTGGTGGTAACCGGTACAGTAGGTGCCGGCAAGTCTACATTTATTCGTTCTGTTAGTGAAATTGCGGTCGTCGATACTGACCGGATTGCAACCGGAGAAGCCGCTGCTATTAAGAAAAAGACAACAGTGGCGATGGACTTTGGGCGATTGCAATTTGCTCCAGGAATGGCGCTGCATCTCTATGGTACTCCCGGTCAATCTCGCTTTGACTTTATGTGGGACATCTTGATTCGGAAGGCTCACGCTTATGTTCTTTTGGTAGCAGCTCATCGACCTAGTGACTTTCGCATGGCTCGTCGGATACTTGCGTTCATGAGGCAGCGTGTAAAAATTCCCGTACTCATCGGGTTAACCCATATGGATTGTGAGGGTGCTTGGTCTGAAGAAAATATCGCGATCGCGTTAGGCTTTGCTGACAAGAAGACACGACCTCCATTTGTAACGCTCAATGCCAATCAAAAAGACTCTGTTGCGAATGCATTAATTGTCTTAATCCAACATTTTATGCAAACTTCCGTAACATCCTAATAACTCAGGAGTATTTAACAAAACGTTGCTTTGGTTATAGAAACTTATCAATATAGGTTAAAAACTTACTGTAATTAGAAATCTTACTGAAATTAGAACTATTTATCCCCTAAAGCTCTAGATAAATAACCGATAAGAGTTCGATTTTGATGGATAAAAATTTAATGATTCTGTAACTTGCCTCAGAGAGAAATTCGGTAAAATGAGAGAAATTCAGTCAAATCAGCAGTTTTTTGAATATCTCAATCCAATTGAATTGGATTGAATTTGAGTCAGAACTGCGATCGACATTGATACCGAAGTTCATATTCAAATTGTTGAATTCAGTCCTAGGCAGAGGTAAGGAATAGCAAGAAAGACGTGCAGCGATTCGAGCGAACGATTGCTATTAGTACACTCTAGTCCGCAGAAGAGGTGAGGCTCATTCCAGCTAAGCTCTACGCTCCTACATCAAGAAGCGATGGAAACCAGTGAAGAAAGGAGGTTGAGCAAAAATTCTGGCGTTAGCCAACGAACCACTGCTGGTCACTAAAGCGATCGCTATTTTTCTATCGAGAGGTTGATTTTTTCTATCAAGGGGTTGATTAAGAGTCCATACAATTAGCTTAACGTATTATATTAAAGATTGTTAAAAGCCTTATAAGCAACTAATTCTATAGACCTCGATCTATCTTCCCTATCTCTTGGTTCTTTAGTCCTCAACTTTACTAGTTATGTCCATTACAGGTTGCCTCTCAGACTTTTCCCTCCCAGAAATTTTTCAGTTGATCGAGAAAGGGCAGAAAACTGGATTACTGGCGCTTCATGCCCAACCTGAAACCCAGGCCAAGCTTGGTGGAATCTACTATATCTGGATGTACCAGGGTCGCATTGTTGCTACGGCAAACCGGCTAGACGATCAAGGTTTAGTTTCATTAATAGAGAAGCACCAATGGGTTAGCGATCGCGTCTTTGACAAAGTCGTTCATTGGTGCTGTCCGATCAGCGAGCCCCTAGGTCTATACCTCAAAAAGCAAGGTGTCTTACAACTCGAACAACTCAAACGGTTGTTTCAGATTCAAGTCTTGCAGCAAATCTGCGCCTTATTTGAACTTCAAGATGCAGAGTTCACATTTGAGCCGAAGGTTCGGATTCCAACGCGAGAAATGACAGGGTTGAGCATACTACCCACAGAAGCTGCCTTGGTCGGTTTGCGAGTCCTACGGAAGTGGGATGCACTGGCGGATAAATTACCCGATCCAAACAGTGGTTTAGTCAGCATTATCGCAGGTCAACCTCACTATCGGCTGAATGCTCAAGAGTGGCAGGTTTGGGAATACACCAAAGGTACAGTTTCTCTGAATGCACTTGCCAACCAGCTGAGATTACCTCTGATAAAAGTGCAGCAAATTGCGTTCCGGCTAATCGCGATCGGTCTAGTCGAAGAAGTTCCGTTTGCCGAGGGTGTGTTACCACTGCCAAGCATAGACTCTCTACCAGAACCATTTCTAGAAGAGACTGAAGTGAAAAATGTCAGTCCATCATTTATGCAAAATTTAGTCGGATTTCTGCGCGATAAAGTTCTAACGCAGCCAAGTCCTAGTAGTTGTTAGTTTAAGGGATAGATAGCTTAAATTATTCGTGAAAAATTCAAAAGATGGTAATAGGCAATGGGGAATTGGAGCTTTTTTCCTATTACCCATTCCCATTCATCAATAACTCAGTTTGACAATAAAAATCACACAGGATTGACACAAGAAAATTCTGCCAGAAGTGGCTTGTGGTCGGACGAACAAATGTGGTCTAGCACTTTAGCACTGGCTTTCTTTTCATTCAGTCCTCGATAAAAAATGTAGTCTAGGGGAGGAGATAGCAGAAATCGCTTAATTTTCTTACTTTCATGAGGAGCAAATGATACTGGCGTTAAACCCAGTCGAGTTGCGACGTTCTCAAGGAGAGCTGCTCTTTTTCGATTCCAGGTGTTAAAGTCTCCTGAAAATATAATAGGACCGTGATGGGTAGACAGAGCCACTTCTAACTCATAGAGTTGGCTTCTAAATTTTTTTAAGTCCACAAAATTGATTAAGTGACTATTAATCGTGAGAAGCGTTTCTCTTTTGTTAACTATCGAATACTCTGTAATCAGGGAAACTTTAGGGGTCTTAATAATAGGCTCGTAATGGTGAGTGAGAATTGAATCTTTGGAGAGCGGTCTAATTTTAGCTGCCGTCAAAACTCCCGAATAAGTCTGATGATAAGCATCCATAAAATTAGGAGCGAAGCTCCAACTCATCTCTATCAATCCGATAGCATGTCTTGACTCCATTCTCAGCCGGAATTCTTGCAAAAATATCAGATCGGGTTGGTATTGTTCAAGAATAGTCAAAAAATCACTTGCCCAAAGCTCTTCATAGTTTCTCTTGGCAATATTCCAAGTCAAAACTTTAATCGAGTTGCTATTGAGGTCTAGCTGATGCTCGTAGCTTCTGCCCAGCGTGGATTTGGGGATGCGAATGAATCGGTAGGATGGCACAAATTTTCTTAAGACGGAAGTCGCAAAGTGTTCTTTGAGATGGAGCATTTTCCACAGCTGGCTGAACTTAATCTAGCTTAACTTGATTACAACAGTTGACCGTTCAGTTAGGACGGTGGGTACTGCTGACCAAGGATGGAGTCCAGTTTTCAAGTTCTAGTCGTCAGTGCCCACCCCATGATTCTTGAGAAAGGTGCGAAATGTCAGCTAAAACAGTTAGCCATGCATCAGTGACGGGTTGCAGGTGCTACCTGGGTTCGGAACTTGCCTCCTAGCCTGTAGTATAAATTAGGGCAAAATCTATCAACCCTAGCACTTCCTATGAAAGCTGTTGTAATGACACAAGCGGGTGAGCCAGACGTCTTGCAACTGCAAGACGTTTCAGACCCCAAGATAGAAAAGGATACAGAAATCCTAGTGCGACTCCGGGCCGCAGGCATTAACCCAATTGACACTAAACTGCGAAGCAGAGGGACGTTTTATCCAGACGAGATGCCAGCAATCTTAGGCTGTGATGGTGCTGGTGTTGTAGAAGCGGTGGGTTCTGGCGTTCAGCGATTCAAAGTGGGTGATGAAGTGTATTTCTGTGCCGGAGGATTGGGCAAATCTGGCACGGGTAACTATGCCGAATTCACCGTGGTGGAAGAGCAGATGCTTGCTCGCAAACCCGCTTCTCTCTCGTTCGCCGAAGCAGCTGCCGCTCCTTTAGTATTAATTACGGCCTGGGAATCCCTCTACGATCGAGGACGCCTAGAAGCCGGTCAACGCGTGCTGATTCAGGCGGGTGCTGGGGGCGTTGGTCATGTTGCTATCCAGCTAGCGAAACTGAAAGGAGCCCAGGTGTGTACGACTGTCGGTTCTCAAGATAAGGCAAGATTAGTCCGTCAACTGGGGGCCGATTTACCCATCCTCTACAAACAAACAGACGTAGTGAAGGCTGTCATGGATTGGACTGAGGGAGAGGGGGTAGACCTTGCGTTCGATACGGTAGGCGGGAAAACTTTTTTTGATACAGTACCGGCAGTTCGGGTGTATGGCGATTTGGTGACGATTCTCGAACCGGACTCCTCTCAAGGGAATTTGAAGACGGCGCGATCGCGAAATCTCCGAATTAGCCTCGAACTCATGCTTACCCCAATGTTACAGGGTCTTGTTACCGCCCAGCAGCACCAAGCTGATATTCTCAAGCAATGTGCGGCTTGGATTGATGAAGGCAAGCTGAAGATTCATCTGAGCGAAACCTATCCCCTTAAAGACGCAGCGGCGGCTCACAAAGCGTTGGAAACTGGGTCAACGACTGGCAAAATTGTTCTACTAATTGAGTAGGTGCATCTTTTAATCAGGGAAACGATAAGGAGTAGAGTCTCAATTGCTGTGCTACGTTCAAAAAGTACTGGTTGGTGCGATCGCATTTTTACTCCTACTTCTGCTTCCCTCACCCGTATGGGCCGCTACACCAGTACCAGAACGAGTACCTCTCACCCTGGAGTTGCTGCAAGAGCGCATTAATTCTCCGATCCCCAATGAAGGGGTCTACACCATTGACCTGCGGCAGTTCATCATTGACTTACGACACGAAAATGGGGAGTTTCGCGACCAGTTCTACCAACAGTTGCAAAACCAACTCAATCGCTCCAAAAAACCTTTAGGTTTGGATCTGAGCGACTCTCTCATCCAAGGGGAGTTTACCCTGAGTCGATTGGGACTTTCTACCCCACTATCGCAGGGCGCTTTATCCCCCTTACTCACACCCATCGAGCAAGAACAACTGCAACGCGATGCTCGCTTTTTATCCGAACCCCTGCAACCCATTCCCTCAATTACCGTGTTTCGAGGGCCGTTGAAAGCGCAGCGATCGCGTTTTACGGGTATGGTAAATTTTTCCGATACCTTCTTTTTACATCGGGTAGAAGCCTCTGATGCCACGTTTACTCAAACCGTTGATGGTTCAGAGGCTCGGTTTGGCAGGTTAGCAGACTTTAGCCATACACTGTTCAGTCAGAATGCTAACTTTAGCCGTAGCACGTTCTTTGCAACTGCCAAATTTAGCAACGTTCTGTTTCGAGGTGTGGCTAATTTTAGTGGCAATACGTTTTATTGCGATGCTAATTTTACTCGCGCCGAGTTTGAACAACTCGCCAACTGTACTCGCATTCAATGGCTCAATGATGTTGATTTTAGCCAAGTGGATTGGCGCGATCGCTTGCTGATGAGTAAGAGTCGCTTCACTCAGTCTTTGTTACTTGCCGATGCCACGTTGGAAAAATCTACCACTTTTCGCGAAAGCCAGTTTCAGCAACCCGTGCTGCTACGCGGTGTCAGCTT
>DATNPC010000521.1:0-4117 GCA_036703375.1 Allocoleopsis sp. | reverse complement strand
GGAGCCACAGGCGATGGAGGTAATTTAACCCTTGAAACTGGGCGGCTCATTGTTCGGGATGGTGCCGATGTCTCCGCTTCCACATGGGGGATAGGAAAAGCAGGCGATTTGAACGTGCGTGCCACTGATGTAGAAGTCAGTGGTAGCAGTAGCGGTTTGTTCGCTCAAGTCAATCCAGGAGCCACAGGCGATGGAGGTAATTTAACCCTTGAAACTGGGCGGCTCATTGTTCGGGATGATGCCGAGGTCTCCGCTTCCACCTTCGGTGCTGGAGATGCAGGCAACTTGACCGTGCGTGCCACTGACTCAGTAGAGGTAAGCGGCAATCTTAGTGGTTTGTTCGCTCAAGTCAACTTCGGAGCCACAGGCGATGGAGGTAATTTAACCCTTGAAACTGGGCGGCTCATTGTTCGGGATGGTGCCGATGTCTCCGCTTCCACATGGGGGATAGGAAAAGCAGGCGATTTGAATGTGCGTGCCACTGATGTAGAAGTCAATGGTAGCGGTAGTGGTTTGTTTGCTCAAGTCAATTCCGGAGCTCAAGGCGATGGAGGTAATTTAACCCTTGAAACTGGGCGACTAATTGTCCAAAATCAAGCAAAAGTATCTGCCTCTGGCTTTGGTACAGGTAATGCAGGAGAGATCATCATACGAGCTAAAGACTCTGTCAACCTAATTAATAGTGGAGCGATAGATACATCTTCTGCTGCCTTAGATACTGTGGGCAACCTTACTTTTGGTAAGGGTGCTGGAGGTGGCATTACTATCGAAACTAGGCGTCTTAGTCTTCAAAACAATGCTAGTATTATCACCAGCACGTTTGGTCAAGGAAGCGCTGGTTCGCTAAAAATTACGGCTACAGACTCGGTCAATCTGGATACCAAGAGTAGTTTATTTACATCTTCTGTTGGTACGGGGTCTGGAGGGGACTTGTCTATTAAGACCAACAGTTTGACTGCTCAAGGTGGCTCTAGCGTAGCAACCTTTGTTTCGGGACAGGGAAATGCAGGACGATTAACAGTAGAAGCGACCGACTCTGTAAACCTAAGCGGAGGTAGTGGTCTATCTACATCCTCCCTAGGCATAGGAACCGGAGGCGAACTCTCTATTAAAACCGGGAGCTTATCTGTTCGGGATGGCGCTCAAGTATTCACGTCTACTTTTGACCCCAACTCATTGGACCTAAGTTTTGCTGATTTGAGCGGGCTTACTCCCAGCAATCTAGCTCTTATACTCAGTGTTATCAGTGATGCAGCTAGAGTAGATTTTACTCAAGGGAATTCAGGAAATTTAAAAATAAGCGCTGGAGAGTCTGTAAATGTAGTGAATGGCGCTTTAATCTCTACATCCGCTACAGGTAGAGCATCTGGCGGTACTCTCTCAATTGAGACACCAAAACTAAGTATCCAGCAGGCGCAGATTTCTACCAATACCGCTGGTTCCGGAAATGCCGGAGCGCTGAAGATTGGTGCAACAGATTGGGTGGAAGTCATACAAGGTCGGCTAGCAGCGGAGACTACCCCCAACAGCGTAGGCAATGGCGGAGATATCGCCATTGATACTCAGAATTTGCTGATTCGCGATGGAGGAGCAATATCAGCTTCTACAAGCGGAGCAGGAAAAGGAGGAACGGTGAGTGTTAGGGCAACTGAAGCGGTTCAAGTGATTGGTGCGACAGCCGATAATCTATTTTCGGCTGGCTTATTTGCTTCGACGCCGATTAATGTCACACCTGAGGGTCTATTTCCCAGTGGCATATTTGCTGCAACGTCAGGGAGCGGAAATGGGGGAAACTTGAGGATTGCAACAACTCGGTTGACAATTGGGAATCAAGGAACTGTAGCTGTGAACGCTTTGGGAACAAGTCATGCTGGTGATATATACATTAAGGCAGGTTCAGTTGAACTGAACAACCAGGCAAGTGTAACGGTGAGCAGCCCCCAAGGACAAGCAGGCAACTTGAACATTACCGCTAATACCTTAACTCTCAACCAAGGTACCCTCTCTGCTGTCACTGGTACAAGTGGTGCTGAAGGGGGAGCCAACATCACCCTCTCAGGCTTAGACTTCCTACGGATGGACAATGAAAGCCTCATCTCTGCCAGCGCACTCGGCAATGCCAACGGTGGCAACGTCACCATTGACTCCACCTTAATCGTTGCCACACCTCCAACCGGCCCCCAAGGTAGCGACATCATCGCCAACGCCGATCGCGGCAACGGCGGACGAGTCAATGTCACCACTCAAGGACTCTTCGGCATCCAATTTCGACCCCAACGCACCCCCAACAACGACATTACCGTCAGTTCCACCTACGGTATAGCAGGAGAATATACCCTCAACACCCCTGGTGTTGACCCCAGTCGAGGCTTAGCTGAATTACCCACTAACGTGGTTGATGCGTCACAACAAATCGATCAGCGCTGTACAGCTAATAACAAAGACCGCAAGAGCAATAGCTTTACTATCACAGGACGTGGCGGTCTACCCCCCAGCCCCAACGATCCCCTCCAAGGTGAGTCTGTCATTACACCGAACTGGATTACTATCAACTCGGAGGAAAATAACACACCGCCAACGCCAAACGATCCCAGACGTTCTGCTCCCGAACGATTTGTGGAAGCACAGGGATGGAGCATCAACGAACAAGGGCAGGTTGTCCTGACGGCTGCTTCACCGAATCTGACACCTCATGATAAGCTGATGTGCATTTAAATCGCATACTTTCAGATTTTGGTAAAAACCATCAATCCCTCTCCCCGTCTCCCTGTCACCCAGTCTCCCCGTCAGCATCCACTAGTCAATTAAATGCTTAACAGCTTACCTGGCAAACTCCCGCCCAGTGTTCCACGGATGCTAACAATTAATCTTGTTTGAAAGTGGACACCAATGACGATCGCATACCTCTACAGAAGCATTCCCTTCAATGCCAAGGTTTGAATCTTATGCCGCCACTGGCGTCATTTGCTTTTGCTTCGCTAATTCCAAAAGGCGACGAATGCGCTCTTCAGTCGGTGGATGCGTCCGGAACAAAGTCATCAGCCCTTCTGTGGAGAGAGGATTGACAATCAGGAGCGGGGACATGGCTGGGTTGCCGTTCATGGGGATTTGGTGTCCCATTGCTTCCAACTTCTCCAGCGCACTAGCCAGTGCCATAGGATTGCCTGTGATTTCGGCTGAACCCAGATCGGCAGAATATTCGCGAGTGCGGGAGATGGCAAACTGAATCAGTGCGGCGGCAATTGGAGCTAGAATGATTAAAAACAGTATGCCAAACGGGTTTGCGCCTTGACGGTTGTCGCGAGTGACAGGGCCGTACAGCGCACCAAAGGTGAGAATCCGACCGAGAAAGGTGATTGCTCCCGCGATCGTACCTGCAACTGCCTGAGTTAAGGTATCGCGGTTGCGGACATGAGTCAGTTCGTGCGCTAAAACGCCTTCGAGTTCTTCCGGCGAAAGCAGATCGACAATACCTTGAGTCACGGCAACCGACGCATGTTCTGGGTCTCGACCCGTGGCAAACGCATTGGGCGACTTGGTCGGGACAAAAAATAATTTTGGCATAGGAATGCCTGCTCTGTCGCTTAACGAAGCTACCATGTCGTAAAGTTCAGGAGCTTCATGGCGCTCGATTGGTTGAGCATTATAAGCCATTAATGCAGCGCGATCGGAGTAATACCAAGAACTAAAACTCGTTACTGCTGCAAAAGCTAGACCTAAATAGAGTCCCTGCTCGTTGCCAACTAGGTAGTAGCCACCTAAAACGAGTAGACCACTCAGTAATCCCAGCAAAGCTGCTGTCTTAATCTCATTGATTCCAAACATAATAAAGGAAAGCTGTTATTAAAAATTCCTGACGATTGCTCTTTACAATCTCAAATATTAAAGGTCTATTGGGTCTATCTATTGAAATAAACTTAGCTACTCCAAATGGCAGGTAAATTATCTTAGAAGCATTGAGCAATCCTAAATCGTACCAGAAATGTTGAATTCTGATACAAAACTTTACATATTTAGGTAGACTCTTCCTATCTGAGAGTTTTAAGTTAACATTTGGTTAATTTAGTCATCCAATGAACATAACTAATTTCTTGACACATACAGGCTTGAAGATAGC
>DATNPC010000520.1:0-3572 GCA_036703375.1 Allocoleopsis sp. | reverse complement strand
CAATGTTCTAACCCCTTCCAGCCGCTAGCCCTTACTTTTAGGTCAATGGAATCGCTCAACAAGCTTCCTCGCCAACTCAGCATTGGGTTAACCTTCCCGCTCATCTTCCTGAACGGCTGGCTGCTGATTCTATTAGCTCGGCAGCTACAGCCTTTGCTCAGCATTTTAATCACAGCTACCTTGATCGCGTTTTTGCTGGACTATCCAATTCGCTTCCTGCACGAACGCGGAGTATACCGAGGCTTAGCTGTGGGAATTGTGTTCCTGCTATTTGTGGCAATTGTAAGTACGGTAGGACTATTCTTAGGACCAATTATTCTGCGGCAGGCTAATGAACTGTTAATCCGACTCCCAGATTGGCTGAAATCGGGTCAGCAGCAACTCCAAAGTTTAGAAAATTGGGCTGTTGCTCAACAGTTACCACTTGATTTGAGTAGCACCTATAATCAGCTGATTGAACGATTGACCAGTGTACTGCGCTCTTTGACCAGTCAGCTAATCGGCTTAATCTTCAACACGATTGGTAGCATCGTCAATGTTTTCTTGACGCTGGTGTTTTCCATCTTTCTGGTTTTGAGAGGGGAAAGCCTGTGGAATGGTATCCTGAGTTGGTTCCCCGAGCAATGGAATCGTCAAATCCGCGAGTCTCTACCGTACAATTTCGAGCGGTTCATTGCGGGTCAAGCCATCCTAGCAACTATTATCGGTATTGCTCAAACCGTAGCTCAGTTAATTTTAGGCGTCCCTTTGGCGCAACTATTTGGATTTGGCATCGGAGCGGCAAGCCTAATTCCCTTTGGGGGTACCACCACAATTATTGTGGTTAGTCTACTGCTTTCCCTCACCAATTTCTGGCTGGGATTCAAAGTTTTAGTCGTGGCAATTATCATTAATCAAATCTGTGAAAATGTCTTAGGCCCGCGCATTGTTGGCGAACTGACAGGACTCAATCCCGTGTGGATGCTGATTTCGCTGGATATTGGGATTAGGGTTGGGGGAGTTCTAGGGTTGTTAATTGCTGTCCCGATCGCTAGTTTTATTAAAGTCACCTTTGATACGATTCGAGCCTCAACGCCCAATCCCCCGAGGGAACTGGCGGTAACAGAAATTGCCCCAATACCTGAAGAACGAACCCAAACCAAAGACACAAGTTATAAAGTACCGAAATAGAGGTTGAGCAATTATTGCCGATCCAAGGGACGCAGCGTCTGAGCTAACTTCAGATAGCTCACCCAAGTCTGTTCGGACAACTGCGAGATAGCATTGGCAGACAGCGTCGCTGAAAATACATTCCGTCCACTAGCAACGCTAACACCGAAGCTTTGTAACAAAGCTGTGGCAGTCGCATCTGGAGCTGACTGGGTATGAATGAAGACGGTCAAACTCGGTTCTTCTGGATTGTGAACGTCATTGAGCGCGATCGCAAGTGCCGTATCGAGTTTTTGATAATTCATAGCCACTTCTTCTAGGGGAGTTTCCAATAAAATCGCATCCTATGATGTCAATTCTAAATTCTGGGTAAGACGGAATCTTTGGCTATATAGGAGGCGATTTCATCTACATCCTCAATCGCGTTGGGTGACCAAACTACTTGATAAGCCATTTAGCTAGGCGTTCTTCTGCTTGTTCTTGAGGAATTGTACCTTGATGGGGCGAGCGCACCTCACACAAGAAATGCGATCGCACTGTTCGCCCGTTCCCTCTATCAGAGATAGTTGAATTTAGAGTAAAGAGAGTGCTATTTGATGCTATCTTTTAGCGCTCGCTCTCTTCCTTATTATAATGATGGTTGTACTCATACAGTGAATTGAGCAAAAAGTCAAGATGAATACAGAAGTAGTCAAGGGAATTGCCTCCGAAATACAGATATTTCAAGACATTGAGCAAAAAGAGAGTTTTTTATTTGTTCTAGGGGCTTTAGCTGCTAGAGTGATTAGCTTAAAGAAAGCGGCGGAAGTCATGGAAGTAGAACCTGAAGTCTTTGTGAAGCTGTTAGATTTAATAGGATTTGAATTCTCTTATTTATCACAAGAAGATGTTTTGATTGAAAGAAACTGGTAATTCTTGTGAAAATTGTTTTTAACTCATCACCTTTAATTTTCCTGGCTAGATTGAATTTATTAGAAGCATTTGTTGATGAATCGAATGAGTTTTATTTGCCAGAATTTGTAATTGAGGAAATTAAGGCGAAACAGGACGAAGCTAGCAAATATATCCAACGTTTAATTGATGACCATAAAATAGAAGTCAGAGCAATTAATCTCATCTCTTTGGCTAGTAGTCTGAATGCGCGTTTTGGCAAAGGAGAGTCAGAAGCGATCGCTCTATGCACGGAGTTACAAGCTGATTACGTTGTCCTAGATGACTTTGCTGCTAGAAAAGAAGCAATGCGATTAGGGTTAAATGTCAGAGGAACTTTAGCTATTATCAGGAAGCTTAATTCAGAAGGTAAAATTGCCATAGACAACCTGGATGAGCTTTATCAACGACTGATAGCGATTAATTTCAGAGTCAAGCGATCGCTATTTGATGCCATCTTTGAAGACTGAACGGTAAGTTGGATGCTAGTTACACAGAGCGATCGCATCTTCACCTCATCCCAAACGCGATCGCACTCTACTATGTACCAGACAACAAAAAGGCGATCGCTAGCTATAACATGCTTTCCAGGCAGGAAATTGTAGGGGCAATCACTCCTGGATTGCCCCTACCTGGGGTGGGGCGGGCACGGGGGCACCGCCCCTACGCATCGGGCTGGGGATGATATTTTTTTAAATGCAATAGTTCAGATTCCCAGGCTATAGGATTGTTGAGGATGTATCCACGCATTATGTCCCAGGATTGTTGATCGCGAATGATGCTCTCATAATAATTCCGTTGCCAAAATCGTTTCGGAAACGGTGTCCAACTCAATTGGATAACTCCGTGTCGGTATTTGGCTGTTGTCAAGGATTTGAACCGATGAATCACATCGCCCAATGACATGGGTTTATGGGAGCGATCGCCTGTCGGTAGGGGCAATCCAGGAGTGGTTGCCCCTACAATTCCATGCGATCGCATCTTGTATATGTGGATAAATATGTGATTTTTTACCGCCCCATTAAAAATGGTATCCAAGTAGAGCGGGTGTTGAGTGGTTACAGGGACTTTGAGGAGATTTTTTCTGATCATGAGGAAAATTAAAGCAATAGCGAAGCGAGAAGAGCGAAGCGCAGATCGCACCTTCACTTCACAAGCGCGAGCGCACCATCACCTCATCCCTTCAAGCGATCGCACTTTCACTGCCACACGTGATCGCACCTCCACCCTATCCCTTCAGGCGATCGCACTCCTCATCCTCAAAAAAGCGATCGCATCTTCACCTCATCCCAAACGTGATCGCACTCTAGTATTCACTTTAATTAAAAGGTGATGACTGATTAGAGTTTTGTTGGTTCTTCAGTACTTAGTATGCCAAACAAATAGTAGAGCCAAGAAAAAAGAGAGAATTATGTGAACAGAATAGTGACGAAAGGCTGATGGGGATTGACAGGCGAGGCATAATTCTTATTGACTGTAAGCAGAAGCCAAAA
>DATNPC010000519.1:0-2994 GCA_036703375.1 Allocoleopsis sp. | reverse complement strand
TTCGGGTTGGGTACTGGCATGAACCACAATGTCTAACCAACGGTAAACCTCGGCAATATCTGACTGGAAGCCGAGAAATTCAACATCATTTTCAATTTGGAGAGCAACAGCTAGTTCCTTTAATTCTTGCTCGGAAAATTGAGACCCTTTCGTTTGATAAATCGCCCCACCAACGATGTAGAAACGAACATTAAAATTGGGATAAGCGCGAATAACGCGAGCAGCTGCTTGTAAAAAAATATCATGACCTTTCCATCGGGCAAACGTAGCGACAAGCCCGACTCGAATGGGATTGCTCGATCGCGTGACAGAGTCGGATGGACTGTAATACTTTTCGGTGAACCTCTCCTGTATACCTGGTGAAAAATAATGGGTATCGACGGAATTGTAAATCACTTCAATCGGTAAGCCCGGTAGAGTTGCTTTAGCATCCTGAGCTACTGCCTCAGAAATCGCGATGCCGAGCGTTGCGCGAGTACTCATCCACCTCAACACTCCTGCCATTAAAGGTCGCGAACCGTAGAAATCGTGGATATGCCAAACGACAGGTACATCCATTGAACCTGCCAATGCGGTTAGGAGATGGGTTTTAATGCCGTTGGAGTGAATTAAGTCTGGATTAATCTCCCGAATTGCTTGTCGAAATTCACCGAGATATTGCGCGACACTCGGCAAAGCTTTAGCGACATTTAACAGCAAGGTTATGTAATTTTGGATTTTAGATTTTCCTGGAGTTCCTTGCAGGGGTTGGGAATTGCTTTTTAAAGAACTGTCACCGAGTTGGTTGAGTTGGTCTGGTAGCTTTAGGAGTCTCACTTGTACCCCAAGGTTTTGCGCCATTTCTACCAACAATCCATCAGTACCGACAATTAGATGGAGCTGAAGATGTGGTTGAGCAGTTTTTAGAGCCGCGATGATAGTTAGTAGTGCTCGCTCTGCTCCACCGATCGCGCCGACTGGATTAACAAAAACTATACTTGTGTCGCTGGACTTAGTATCATTTATGGTCTCAGCGCTACTCATCTGACCCCCTTGAGATAGGGAACAAGAGTAAGAAATTGGTTTTTCCCAAAAATAAAAGTTCCTCCTAGCATTCCCCCCTCGATCAGGTAGGGCTGTTTCATGCTCTCAAAGCCCTCATCCGCCAGGGGTTTCAACCCCTGTCTCACAGCTAAAGTCCTCTCAAGAGGACTAAGAATCAGGAGTTGAGTCGTCTTTAGACGACTTGGGCTATTAGCCAGGGGTTTTAACCCCTGACGGTTTGGAGGAGAATCAAACAGCTTGTTGGTAAGCATTAGCAATGATTTTGGCATGGGCAGACCAAGAGTATTTCTGAGCCTGAGCTAGACGAAGATTGAGTTCAGGGGCAGTAGTTGGATTAGTCAACAGTTGTTCGACTGTTTTCACCCAAGCGGATACATCCCCAACGGGACAATAAATGGCGGCTGACTCGCTCACCTCGCGCAAAACTGGAATGTCACTGGCAACGATAATTGCCCCACACGCTAACGCCTCAATAATCGGCAGACCAAATCCCTCAGCTTCACTGGGCTGTAACACTACAGCGGCTTTGCGGTAGAGTGCGGCTAATGTCGTCCGCTCCAATCCTTGGAGATGGACGATCGCATTACCGATATTGAGCGTGGTAATCTGCTGTTGCTGAGATTCCGTCCAATCTCCGCCTACTTTGACCAACTGCAAGTCTGGGTATTGGGTTCGCAGGGCAGCAAATACCTTTAACAGGACATCAATTCGCTTGCGCGGGATGCAGCTTCCGACGTGTAATAGAAAAGGTGCGTTGCCGATTTGCTCTAATATTTGTTGGTCGATAGGGTTGGTGAATTGAGGAGCGATCGCAAATTCGGACGCGATACCTAGGGGAGCCTGTACGAGACGGGATGGCTCTAACAGATTGTAAGACTCAATTTGTCTTCGCACCTCGGTAGTGGTATAAAACACAACGGCTGCTTTTTGTAAACCGCTCAAGATTCGTTGAGACATAGCTTTGAACCAGCGAGGGCGAGGCTCTTGTTCGGGTTCTAGAAGGGAGCGAAAAGCATCCAAGTCGTGACAGAATACTCCGGTTCGCTCTGGCGGTAGTACGTGGACTAGCTGGGCGTAGGTGTGATCGGAGACGTGAAACAAATCGAACTCGGTTACGCGCTGGCTGAGATACTGAGGATAGTCCCAAAATCGGTTGAGAAGGCGATCGCTATTCCAGGCAGCACGTTTTTTGCCCAACCCAGGTAACTGCTGAAAACGCTTTTTAAAAGCCGGACGAATGGGTACAGTTTGAAAGAACTCAGTATGTTCGGATTGCAGGTGTTGGACGAGCATCTGAGCGCATAAATCCATACTCAACCAATCTTCTTCCAGGTAGTCACAGATAACGGCAAGGCGCGGTTGACCCATTTTACTTTCCCTTGCC
The DNA here is from genome assembly GCA_036703375.1 of Allocoleopsis sp. GTDB lineage: Bacteria > Cyanobacteriota > Cyanobacteriia > Cyanobacteriales > Coleofasciculaceae > DATNPC01. The sequence continues at coordinate 566 of DATNPC010000519.1, read as the reverse complement.
ATCCAAGAGTTCTGTAAAAAATTCCAAGTGTTGCTTGGCAACGACAGGCCAAGCGTAAGCTGAATGAACGCGATGTAAGCCTTTTTCCGCCAGTTCAGCTCGTCGAGACGGACTTTCTAACAAGTCTGACAATGCCTGAATCCATCCCAGCTCGTCCTTCTCGCCAACAACCACACCCGCGTCCCCGATCACATAAGGAATTTCCCCGCTATCGCTACCGATGACGGGAACGCCGCAGGCAAACGCCTCAATCAGCATTCGCCCAAATTGTTCTCGCCAATTGGGCAGAGTTTGGCTAGGGGCGCAAAGCATATCCATGGCGTTGAGATAGCGAGGGACATCGCTATGTTTCACCGTCGTGCAAATCCGCACATTGTCAGGATGACGATTTGCCCAGGTTCGTAAGGCAGCTTCCATGGGGCCGCTGCCGATAAATAAGGCTCGCCAAGGGGTTTGTAAGCGATCGAGCACTCGCATTAATAAATCCAATCCCTTGTCCGGTACCAATCGCCCCAGGTAACCAATGACAGGTACGCTTTGTTCTTCCCAACCCAGGGAACGACGGA
>DATNPC010000518.1:0-9176 GCA_036703375.1 Allocoleopsis sp. | reverse complement strand
TGAGATAAATAATAGTAGACCTCTGGCTGGCAATAGCTAGGACGGGTTCTTTGGCTCATCTCACAAGAGTCATTTTTTCTTATGAGAATAGGCGAGAGGTCTACCCGATAGTTTGATAGAAAGGATTTTTGTCAGAGTTAGTCTTTACCGACTCGCTTCCATAACTAGCTTTTGAGCTTCTTCAGGTTTCCCGTTAGCCACTTCTGAGACTACCTTTTTAGGTTCTCCAACTTGACCGTTGAAAGCCCTCCACCCTAATACAGCTAGACCCAACAATGTTTGAAGTTTATCTCTCTTGCTAGAGTGATTGAACTGATGAATTGTCTCTCCTAAAATTGTCCCCTCATCAATTCTGTCATCGTTTTTATAAGAAGATGGTTGAGTCCGAATTCTATCGTTTGAATTGGAATGGCGATCGCGATCGCCTGACCCCAAGAACGCCGCGATCGCAACCCCTGCAATTCCAATACCGAGGGGAATCAACCAATCTTGATTCTCGGTTGCCCACAGTTGCGGACTCGAATCTTGAGCGCGGTTATCAAAGCTGCCGTGTGCGCCGTGGTCACCTGGCACTGGCTCCCATAGATTATTTTGCCGGTTCGGGTCTACGGGTTCGTCTGTCTGCTGTCCGCTATATCCTACGCTAGCAAGATAGTAATCCAGCAGTCCGGGTGCGACTTTGTTCGCCATGATGGCTTTCACTGAAGAGCTACCAACGTACAATTCCCGCCGCTCATTGTGTGCCGCCCAATAAATCGCCTCAGCTGCCACTTCCGGCTGGAAAATCGGCGGGACGGGTTGCGGTTTCTTAGGCAGACGGCTCTTCACCCATCCGAATTGAGGCGTGTTCACGGCTGGCATTTGCACCATCGTTATTTGGACATTGCTGCCATCGTGAATGAGTTCGCTGCGGATGGAATCAGTGAAGCCTCGAATCGCTGCCTTGGCACCGCAATAAGCTGACTGTAGCGGAATGGAACGATAGGCAAGGGCAGAACCAACTTGGACAATTTTTCCGCGATCGCGTGGGAGCATCCGACGCAATGCTGCCATTGTCCCATACACATATCCCAAATACGTCACCTCAGTAACGCGCCTGAACTCATCGGGCGTTATCTCCTTAAAGGGCGAGAAAACTGATGCCATCGCATCGTTGATCCAGATATCGATCGGGCCGAATGCCTCTTCAACTGCTGCTGCCGCCGCCTCAACTTGGTTGGAGTCAGAAACATCCGTGGGTAACACCAACGCCTTACCACCCGCTGCTTCAACTTCCTTACGTGCGCCCTCCAATCCATCACGACCACGAGCAACTAAGCCGATATACGCTCCCTGCTTCGCGAATTTTCGGACGGTGGCGCGTCCAATCCCGGCTGAGGCTCCGGTAATTACGACAACTTCAGATTTTGATGTAATCATACAAAACTATTCCTTTTTCAACGCGCTTCTAGTCATCACAAAATTTGATTTCTATTCCTCGATCTAATAATTAACAAAGCCAAAAATATATTTTCTCAACCTAAAGTTGTAAAGCAGCAAATTAATTTAAAAAATCGAATCCTCATTTAGCGATCGCTTAAATCATTGCTACGCTAGGATTAAACGATAATTGCTTCAACTATTTTTTGATAACTATTTGAGGATAACAATTTCATCTCAACTCCAAATTCATGCCCTTTAAGAGAATTCAGCAAAAAATGAAATCAAGATGAAATTCTCCTATTACCTGAGATTAAAAGAGTCATTACCTCATTAGAAAGAAGTCATGCCATTTATAACTGTTTAAAGTAAACCCAACAATCAATAAATAACTTTACAAAGACAGCTTCCACAATCGAAGTGGAAGAACTTTTGAATGGTATTGCTGCTAAACAGCCAAAAGATCGCTTGCCCGTAGATATTGCAAATCTGTAAGTAAACAGAGGTGAACATGGTAAAGTTTCGCGGTCAATCCGAAGCTTTTGGGGCACCGGGTATTACACCTCGGTGGACTCATGCCAATAAAGATGGAGTAGGAACTGCTTACTCCGCCGATAGTCGGGTTTGGTTTACTATCTGGAACGGGGTTGTTACTGAAGTTTACAATCCAACTATCGATCGCCCCCAAATTCGCGACCTTCAGTACTTAATTACCGATGGTCAAAGCTTTTTCCACGAAGAAAAGCGCGATCTCCAGTCCAAGACAGAAACGCTGTGGGATCATACTCTGGGGTATCGCATCACAAATTCCGATCCGCAGGGACGTTATACCATCATCAAAGAAGTAATTAGCGCTCCGCATCTTCCCTGCATTTTGCAGCACACCCAGTTACAAGGCGATCGCGAAATTCTCTCCCAACTCAAGCTGTACGCTATATGTGCGCCGCATCTAGAGGTAGGAGGTTGGGGGAACAACGCTCATGTCGTCCAAGTTACCGGACAGCAAATTCTAGTGGCTCAAAAAGGAGAAATCTGGTTGGCGCTAGGTGCTACAGTCCCCTTCAGCCGTATCTCCTGTGGCTATGTGGGTCAAAGCGATGGCTGGACGGATTTGGCAGATAATTTCCAGATGGACTGGGAATTCGACCAGGCGATGAATGGCAACCTTGCCCTGACGGGAGAGTTAAAGCTAGATGAAAATCACGAGTTTACGCTGGCACTAGCCTTCGGCGACACGCTTCATGCGGCAATTTCGACGCTGTTTCAGTCGCTCAAACTTTCCTGCGACGAGCAGAAGCAACGATATGTAGAACAATGGAAGCGCTCGCGTTCTGGACTCCATCCACTGGAAAAGGTTTCCGGCGATGGAGGCAGCTTGTTTCATAGCAGCGTTAGTCTGCTTTTAGCGCATGAGGACAAAACTTATCCCGGTGCGATGATTGCGTCCCTTTCCATTCCTTGGGGCGAAACCAAAGGCGATCGAGACCAAGGGGGGTATCATCTAGTTTGGACTCGCGATTTGGTTAGCAGTGTCGCTGGGTTAGTGGCGGCGGGAGAGACGGAAACCGCAATGCGATCGCTAATTTATCTGGCTACCAGTCAGGAAGAGGACGGCAGCTTTGCCCAAAACTTCTGGGTGGATGGCGAACCCTACCGAGGAGGTATCCAGCTAGATGAGGTCTCTTTTCCCATCCTCCTAGCTTGGCTACTGCGCCAAGAAAATGCATCGTTGAACTTTGATGTCTATCCTATGGTTCTACGGGCAGCAGGTTTCCTTATCCGCCAAGGACCTGTCACTCAAGAGGAACGGTGGGAGGAGACGAGCGGTTTTTCACCTGCTACTCTAGCGTGCAATATTGCTGGCCTGATCTGTGCGGCACAGTTTGCCCGCGAACGGGGAGATGAAGCTACAGCACAATTTTTAGAAGACTATGCGGATTTCCTAGAAAGTCACATTGAAGCTTGGACAGTAACGACAGAAGGAACGTTGGTTCCTGGTATTAAACAGCATTACATTCGGCTTACACCAGCCAATGTTAACGATCCTCAACCGAATGAAAACCCCAACCAAGGAACCCTTTTCATCAGCAATCTTCCGCCAGATGCCCAAAAAGAATTTCCAGCGAAGGAGATTGTATCTGGAGGGTTTCTACAGCTAGTCCGTTACGGCATTCGCTCTCCCGATGACCCCATTATTGTAGATTCAGTCAAGGTGCTGGATGAAATCCTGAAAGTGGATACCCCCTTTGGCCCGATGTGGCATCGTTACAACCACGATGGCTATGGGCAGCGAGAGGATGGTAGTCCTTATGAAGGTTGGGGGAAGGGGCGTGCTTGGCCGCTACTGACTGGGGAACGAGGACATTACGAACTCGCCGCAGGTCGTGATGTAACCCAGTATATCCAGGCAATGGAAGGATTTGCGACGAATACGGGTTTGTTGCCGGAGCAAGCCTGGGATGAACCGGATCGGGACGATCTCCATATGTACTTGGGGCGACCAACAGGTTCGGCGATGCCTTTAATGTGGGCACACGCGGAGTATATTAAATTATTGCGATCGGCTTCGCCGGTGCCCCTTGGGCAATCGCGTTATGATGGCAAGGTTTTCGACTATATCCCAGAAGTAGCAAATCGGTATTTAGGCGATCGCAAGGCGTGTAAATTCCTAGAAGTTTGGAAGTTCAACCGACAGGTAGGTAAGGTCAAGAAAGGTGTAATCCTGCGAATTCAAGCAGTAGCCCCCTTTCGTCTGCATTGGTCAAAGGACGATTGGCAAACAACGGAAGATACACCCTCTACTTCAACAGCTTTGGGCATCGATTATGTAGATATCCCAGTTTCTGATGACCAACAAACACCAATCCAGTTCACCTTTTTCTGGACAGCAAGTGGTGATTGGGAACAGCGTAATTATAAAGTTGTAGTTGAGTAAGTTATCGCGCTAAGAGTTTTAGAAATTCAATACTAACAACGGTTTGATGGGTTTTGCTCACGCTCTACCCATCCTACAAATCATTAAGTCCCTCTACTTAAGTGGATTTGAGCTATGAGCCAAGAACTTGAGGATACTGTTGGTCAATTAACTAGGGGGTCAGACCCCTCCCCAACCCCTCCCCTAAGAGGAGAGGGGCTTTCCGGCTCCCCCTTCCCTACTAGGGAAGGGGGCTGGGGGGTTAGGTTTTCCTTGCTTCGCCAACAGTATCCTTGAGTTCTTGGCGGATGAGAGGGGCTTACTGAAAATGGTGCAAGACTCCCCATGAGCTAGCGCTCACAACAAAGAACGAAAGGACACTTTCAAGACAGATTTTAATCGCAAGAAATCGCTTATGGGATATCAGCCGCTCCAAAACTACGGGATTATTGGGAATATGTACACAACAGCCTTAGTAGGGCTGAATGGGTCGATTGACTGGTTTTGTTTTCCAAATCACGACAGCGAGAGTGTCTTTGCCGCACTACTCGACGATCGCAAAGGCGGATATTTCCAGATTTCTCCGCTGACTGACGAGGTAACTCACAAGCAGTTCTATTGGCCTGAAACCAACGTCCTGATCACCCGCTTTTTTACATCAGACGGTGTGGGAGAAATTGCGGACTTTATGCCTGTCCCAATGACAGCCCAATCACCCGGACATCACTGGTTAGTCCGGCGAGTCAAGGTAGTTCGTGGCTCGATGGATTTCCGTATGGAATGCCGCCCCGCTTTCAACTATGCCCGTGATGAACATCAAACAACGCTCAGTTCTACGGGTGCGGAGTTTCGCTCGTCAAAGCTCAGCCTTGAACTCTCAACTGATATCCCACTAGAGCAGGATGACAATGGTGTTTTTGCCAAGTTCACGCTTCAGGTAAGGGAGACAGCCGTTTTTGTTCTGCGGGAAGGCAGTAGCGATCGCGCTCGCAAACTTCCCCTCAACCCATCACAAGCGGATGAGCTATTCAAGCAAACCGTTGATTACTGGCGTAGCTGGCTGGAGCAATGCACCTATACAGGGCGATGGCGCGAAATGGTGCATCGTTCGGCGCTAGTGCTGAAGCTGCTTACCTACGAACCAACTGGGGCAATCGTAGCGGCATCCACTAGCAGTCTGCCAGAAAGTATCGGTGGCGAACGCAACTGGGATTACCGCTACACTTGGATTCGGGATGCAGCGTTCACGATTTATGCTCTGATGCGTATCGGGTTCACCAATGAGGCTTCGGAGTTTATGAATTGGATCGAGGCTCGTTGTCATGAACGTAATCCCGACGGTTCGTTGCAAACGATGTATGGGATTGATGGACGCCACGACCTAAGTGAGGAAATTTTAGACCATCTGGAGGGTTACAAAGGTTCGAGTCCGGTTCGGGTTGGTAATGCGGCCTACAAACAGTTACAGATGGATATTTATGGCGAGTTGATGGACTCGGTGTACCTGTTCAACAAATATGGAACACCAATTTCGTATGCGTTGTGGAGCGCTCTGCGTCCTCTGCTCAACTGGGTTTGTGAGAACTGGCAACAGCCAGACTCGGGCGTTTGGGAGGTGCGTAGCGGAGAGCAACAGTTTGTGTATTCCAAGCTAATGTGTTGGGTGGCTTTAGATCGGGGGGTGCGTTTGGCAGATAAGCGATCGTTCCCAGCCGATCGAGAAAGATGGCTCCAGACTCGCGATCGAATCTACGAACAACTCATGGAAAAGGGATGGAATTCCTCTCGTCAGTCTTTCGTGCAATATTACGGCAGTGACTCCCTGGATGCGGGAAGCTTGATGATGCCCTTGGTATTCTTCCTCTCTCCAGCCGATCCTCGGATGTTGTCAACGTTGGATGCCATCAATCAACTCCCTCAGTCAGGAGGACTGGTTTCTGATAGCCTAGTGTACCGATACAACGTGGAAGAATCACCCGATGGTCTACGAGGAAAGGAGGGTACCTTTAATCTCTGTACCTTTTGGCTAGTTGAGGCATTAACCCGTGCCGGAGTTACCAATCGGGACAATGCTCGACTCGATGAAGCCCGACTCGTGTTTGAAGAGATGCTGGGTTATGCCAACCATCTGGGGCTTTATGCCGAGCAAACGGGGCCGCGTGGTGATGCGTTAGGAAATTTTCCTCAAGCGTTTACGCATCTTGCGTTAATCAGTGCTGCTTGGAATTTAGATAAAGCGCTTAACGGTCAAAAGCAGAAGTCGGTGTAGTCGATATCTGGTAAGGGCTGTGGCACAATTAGCTGACGATTTGTGCCACAGGCAGTAACTGCGATCGCCAGTATGATTCTAAGCAAAACTGCTTAGTGCTGTTTGAAGTACTCTCTAGTCATGAAATCGATTGATTTTTGCTGGCTCATGGTAGTTCAAGAGTGGATGTGGATGATTGTATCGGCTGCCTACTTTTGAGTAATAGAGCTACAGCAAGTAGCTCTATTACTCAGAATATTTTCAATCATGGTGCATGAAATGTAATAGATTCAAAAATCCTTAAACTGGCATTACTCAAACAATGAAATCTTGATGAAATTCGATTTTTTCTTTAGAATTAGTTCTTCGTTTATCCTTCCGAATAAAGTTATTATTGCTGAGAAGTTAAGAAGTTGAATTAACGGAGTCATCCCATAGATAGAGTTATAGCTAGTCGATCGATCCTAATATCAAAACGTACATAGAAAAGTGCAACAAGTTAAATGATTTTAAGTTGGCACTTGCTTGATGAATAGCACTAGCTTTTATGGCAGTTAGGTGGGAAAAGTAAACTGAATTAATCTAAATTAACCACTTCAAGTCTTGTTGTAAATAAATTGAAATAGATCGCCTTACATTACATAAATAGATGGGAATATCTATTTCATTTAAAGCTTAGCTAAAAAATGATGTTTAGCGAGAGGATAATCATGTCTAATCAAGATTACTCTTTCTCCCAATGGAACAAAAGAACAGGGACTTATCTGGGAGCGATCGCTCTTGGCCTATCCACTTTATTGCTTCCTGGCTGCACCAATGTTAGCCGTAAAGAGGAACTTAGTCCGGCAAAAGTTAATGTTACAGCAGATGATGTTTCGTCACTATCTAGTGATGCTGTAAATTCCATCGGCAAAATGGTAACAGTGAGAAGTCTGGTAACAAAAGCAGTTGGCAAGAGCGGCTTTGTTATGATGCCGCCAAATGGCAAACCCATTTTAGTTATTAATGATAGCGGTACTCCCTTCGCACTCCCTGGTTCAAATGTACCCGTTCAAGCAACAGGTCAAGTTGAGAAATTTGTCGCTGCCGACATCGATAAAAAATATAACCTGGGCTTAGAACCAAATCTGTATAAAGATTACGAAAATAAACCTGCTATTATCGCCCAATCTCTAGCGCTTGCTCCTACTCCCAAAAACCTCTTTAAAGCACCCGCTAGCTACTTTAATAAGCAGATTGCGCTCCAGGGTAAGATTAGAAAATTCCCCAACACTCCTCATGGATTCGCCCTATTTGAAGATGGTTGGGCTGATGATATCGGAATTATGGTTATTGGTGTCAATATCAATCCGAAAGGTGGTCCAATTCAAGAAGGTGAGCATGTTGTGGTAACTGGCGTAGCGCGTCAGCCTGATGCCCAACTTTTACAGCAAGCTAATCTAGGCTGGGATTCTAATAAAATCAACGAGTTTCTGGCTAAATACACCAATAGACCAGTCATTGTAGCTGACCACGTTTATCCGTCTGCTGTAGATACTAAGTAGCTACTTGATGACGACCAAACTTTTTCAAGCTCAGTCAAGAGAAAAGGTTAGCTATATCTCGAAGTGTTGAACTAAATCAAAGGAAAAGAAATCATGCGAAACGAAAACGAAAAGTTTGTGAATGAACAGGGCTACGACAAGCGCGCTGTAGGTGTATTCAAAAACCACAAAGATGTGGAAGCAACACTCAGGGATCTGAAGAAGTCTGCTTTTGATATGGAGAGAGTCTCCTTGATAACGCGGCATATTGAGGATATCGAAGGCGCGAAGGAAGTCACAGAAAAACACGGAAACGAAGCCAAGGAAGGAGCGGCTGCGGGCGCAACGGCTGGTACGATTCTCGGTGGTGTTGGTGGTCTGTTAGTCGGTCTTGGCGTACTAGCTATTCCCGGTATTGGTCCGGTATTAGCAGCAGGAGTAGGGATACCTGCTTTTGCCTCTACTGTGGCAGGAGCTGGAATTGGTGCGGCGGCTGGTGGTATCATTGGTGGCTTGCTTGGTCTAGGCATTCCTGAAGAAAGAGCCAAGGTATACAACGAGCGCGTCAAGGGGGGCGAGCATCTATTGATGGTCCATGGAACAGAAGATGACCTCGATCGCGTCCGAGATATCATGCGTAAGCATAATGTTGATGAATTCGGAATCTATGATGCTCCCGATCTTATAGAAGCAAAGCCTGCCCAAAGAGAGGTGAAAGCTGAGCCTACTCCAAGAATCGAACGGGTAGCAACTCGAAATGTGGTTACTGACACTCGCGACATAGATAAGGATGGCGAGCCAGAGGTTTTTATTGTTGAAGAGCGCAAAGACGTTCGATAAGGTAGGCAGCTATCTCAGCAATAGTTTTCCTCAGTTATACATCGAGTGAAAGTAGGGGACAGATAAGCACGGATAAATTCTTTCGTGCTTATGGTTCTTCAGTACTTAGTATGCCAAACAAATAGTAGAGCCAAGAAAAAAGAGAGAATTATGTGAACAGAATAGTGACGAAAGGCTGATGGGGATTGACAGGCGAGGCATAATTCTTATTGACTGTAAGCAGAAGCCAAAA
>DATNPC010000517.1:0-4549 GCA_036703375.1 Allocoleopsis sp. | reverse complement strand
GGTATAAGGCTGATCTGCACTTGCAGCTTTCAACATCCCATCTACATCTTTTAAAAGTTCAGCTTGTCGAGAGCCGTTGTTTTTATTAAACTCCTGCCAGATATCCTTACCTGTAATGTCTTTATCTAGCCCAATAAACTTCTCTTGCTTATCTGGAGCTAATCGTGCGAAAGCTTCTAACCCTTCATCTTTCATGCCCCGAATTTTGGCACGATTCTCTGGCTTGAATTGGGAATAGCGACTAGGAAAATCGCTCTTTGCTTTTTTGAGGCGATCGAATAGCTTTGTAGCTGGCTCATAAGTTTGTTTGCGATATTTATCGAGCCATTTTTGTAATTTGGCTTTTTCTTTAGTACCCTCCGGCAGTCCTTTAACAACTCTTTCCATTTCCATGAACTGCCCTCGAATCCTCGTCTCGATCTCGAAGTCATCCAACCCGGTGTCTTTACTAGCTCGTTTACGAATATCCTCTAAGTGTGTTAACTCATTTTGATGATAGTTAGCTTGTTCAATCGGCGATCTAACCTTCCCTGGTTCAACCGGAAGAACAGCAGTGTTGGTCTTTGTTCGATAAGCTTCTGCGAGAATGTCACCTGGTTTAGCATCTTCCGCTACATGCAGTACCCACTTGTCGCCCTCCTGTTCTAAGCGAGTTTTCTTGCCACCAGGACGAATCTCTACTTCACGATCGCCTAGTATCTCCACAATCTTCTTGCGACTTACTGGATCGTTAGGTAACACTTCAGCAAGTTTGCCATCGTAATAGGCAGTCTTTTGGACTTTTTCGAGTTGTGCAGGCGTGAAAGACTTTTCATCTCCCACAATTTTTTTCTTTTCGTAGTCATAATGAAGCTTCTTACCCTCTTCGTGTTCAAAGAGTCCATTCTGCTTCAACTCATCCACAGCAACTTTGAATTTACGGGTAGCCATTTCCTGTAGAATGGCACCCCCTACCATGATGACTGCCTGCTGTGCTGCCAGAGCGCTGAATACTTTTACTGTCGCCTCGCGCCCTTCTTTAATAAGTTTTTCTCGCTCTTGCCGTAGTTCTTTCAATTGTGGATCGGCAGGATTATTTTCTAATTCTTCAATTTGGGCTTCAATCTTTGCAAGGTTTGTGATCACACCCTCTCGAAGCTTTTGAACTTCATCTAGCCCTTGGGAAGTAATTAAGAATGCTTGCCCTGCTAGTTGAGTCGCCTCAATCGCATAAAATGCTTTTCTGCCGAGAGTAATGACTTTGCTCGATTTACCAACGACAGGAATGAGATCCAAGGCAATTGTACCTGCTGCATATCCCACCTCTTTGCCAGTCAGCGTGCCTTTAGCGTAGGATTCCTCTAATCCTGCAATTGTCTTGGCACCGTTATACCCAATCATAACTGTCATTCCCACCGCTGTTGTCGGTGGGAAAAGCGTTAATAATGTGCCAACAATATTAACCGCAATATCTACAGGAGCGCTAAATAAAACTCCTTTGATATCCTTGCCAAGCGTGTCTGTTACCTTGGAAAATTTTACATACTGACCTGTCAGTTTTTGCTGTGTATCGTCCCATTTCTGAAATGTAAGAGAAAGAGTTCCTTCCGGATAATTAGCTGCATGGCTAACAAAGGCTTTCTCCATTGCCGATTCAGATGTATCAGCACTTTCTTCCACACGATAGTTTGCATTTTCGTAGACTTGGCTAATGTCGTGAATGACAACTTTATACTTTCCATCTTCCGTTTTATTAATATGGGAAAGTAGATCGAGAGTCTTAGAAGGAACTCCTTGGGTTCGACTAACATAAACTCCCTGACAGGCAAGGCTTGAGGTGCCGGGAGTGGTTGCCTCTAGTGCAATAGTGGTGCGACCTTCAGTGAGCTTCTTCAAATATTTTTGCGCCCACTCTACAACGGCTTTAGCTTCACTCGTTTGGCTAGCCTGATATTTCTTGAGTAATGTGTTGATACGTTTTACTTCATCGTCAATTGCTTTCAGGCGTTCTGTGACAGTCGCCCCCTTAAAGTTTGGATCGATCTCTCCGTAGGTAATAGACCCTTTCTCATAATCAGTTACCGCTCCCGTAACTGCTCCTACATCAAAAGAATGCTCTTTGGTTTCACCAGACCCTGCTTTAACAAATCCTTTAAGCGCTTTTTTCTCTAGTTCATCAACTTTTTCTTTTTCTGTAACGATTTCTACTGTTGTAGTAAAATGAGCTGGCAAGAAAAAGTTATGGTCAACAAATGCTTCAATGACGTAAATTCCACTTTGGGGAAACTTAACATCAAAAGTCATGTCATTGAGGATGCCAGGATCTTTGATAGGTGAATAATGTGAATGCTCATCATCCACCCATGAGCTTTTCTTCGACTGCTTTTTCTCCTTATCCTCATCTTGGTCTTTGGGGTGGGCTATCCAATGAATGTTAATCCACGGAACCCGCAAAGCATCTCGATCTTCTTTAACCAGGAATTTGAAGCTAACTTTCTTCCCAGGCACAATATCAGCATCCGGCTGGGTGATATTGCCACGAACCGGACGGTTTTCAATGGGCTTGCGTTCTTCGGATGACTTGCCAGGTTCGATGCCGAGGCGCTTGTAAGCCTCTTGCATATCTATACTGGCGATCGCTGTTTCTAGCTGTTGTTCAAGGGTTTGAGTTGCTCCGCCACTCTTTTTCCCCTCTTTCATCAACTTCAGAATTTGCTCCCGATTAGGGCTATCTGCTATCTGCAACAAAAGTTGAGCTTCCCGAGCGCTGAGAGCAAGCGAACCGGGACGGGATTGCTTGGGGTCTTTTTTATCGGTAGGGGGAATCAGTTGATTCAGAACGTCTAAGATTTTCTGACGCTCCTTCTCTCCGATGGAAGCAGGAAGACTAATTGACTGCCCTTGTGCTTCTCCTGCAACTTCCCGTGGGGTCTGCCGAAATTCAGTCCATGCGTCACCAAACCAAGCTATAAAGTATCCATCCTCAACTGTTAGAACATAGGCTTTGAAGAGATCTTTAACAGGTTTATCAAATTCCAATTTATATGAGTTGATTACTCCAGCCCGGTCTTCTAGAGTAAGACCTGTTGCGGCTTCTATATTACTGAATAGAATTTCATTGAAGTCTTTACTTTTCAGAAATTGGTCATTTCCAGATTGTGCATATCGCAAAATCAACCGCTTATCCAGGCGTATTGCAGCACCCTCTTGACGAATCGATACCGTTACCTCCTGTCCTTCTGGGGCACCAATTAAACCTACCAGTTCATTTTGAAGCCTACCTCCTAGAATCTCATCCTTGTCCTTGAGTTTTCCACCAAAATAGATGACAGGCTGTTCCTTCATGATCGCGGCAATATCTTCGTCTTGCACCCACTTGGCAACCTTCTTTAGACCTGGCGTGACAGTTGTTAAGATTTCTTTTTTATCAGTCTCTGTTGCATCGTCTGAAACTCCCTGATCTTTCAACCAGGAGCGTCTGAGCAAAACATAGAAGTCTAGTCCACCACCAACCCAGTCGTAGTTGACTCCTGCTGGAAGAGTGAATTGAGATTTTGCTTGAGACGGCGTATCGGTACTCGGTGCCCTGGAGAGCATATGGGCTGGTGCTGATGATGGGGCGCTCACCAGTTCAGATTCCTGTAAATGTCTCTGTACTATCCCGCCCGTCTGCTGTATGGTGTGGGTTAACTCATGAGCCGTCAACTCATTGTTACCAGGGGACTTCCCTGCACCATAGTAGATATCACGGCCATGAGCAAACGCCTGAGCGCTTAACTCCTTGTTCATCTGAATAGCAGTCGAGTCGGTATGCACCCGCACCTGACTAAAATCAGTGCCAAAGCGAGGCTCCATGAACGATCGCACTTCATCCGGTAAAGGGCTGCCTCCACCTTTACTGCTGCTCAACTGACTCTCTAGATTACCACCTGCCTTGGCGTTACCATTAGCTACTGCCCGTTGCAGCAACGACTTAGTTTGAATCGGTTCCTCTTGTTCCTCAATTTGGCGCAGAACCAAAGGAGTAATAGAATCGGCTAAGGGCGTTCTTTGTACCAATGGCTCTTGTTCGTCCTCGTCACCTTGGCGCTGGATCGATTTGGACTGAGTTGGTGCTGCACTCATCGACATCACTTGTGCAGCCACGGAGTCAGCTTCCTGTTCGTACTTATCTCCAGGTTCTCCAATTGTCAGCTTGGGCTGAATCACCGGCGACGGGGGTGGCTCGGGCGGAGTTGTACCTGTAGAAAACAGGTTAATCTCAGAAAGATCGTAATTAAAGTGCTTGGCTTGTTCGAGTTGAGCCTGAATATCTGGCGCTGCTTGCTGTGATGGGGATTGTGGGGATGGAGCTGCAAACGGACGGGACTGAAACTGATTCGTTACAGGCGCAAAAGCCGAATTAACTGAAGCTTGCTCGAAGGGGCGCGTCTCAAACTGGCTCGACCGAGGCGTTGCTGTAGCATTCGAGGCGGCTTTTGAAGAGTCGTGTGCTTGGGTACTCATCGCCAGGTTCTTCAGTTCAGCTGGGGAGATTTTGTCTCAATAGTGGCACAAACTTTCTCGAATT
>DATNPC010000516.1:0-8543 GCA_036703375.1 Allocoleopsis sp. | reverse complement strand
GATTAGTACCAGATACTTAACCCTTGACAATAATGCCAAAATATCCAATTCAACCACCTCAGCTCAAGGCGGGGAAATTACGCTACAGGGATTGAATACCTTGCAGGTAAATAACAGCCTGATTTCATCCTCTACTGCCTCAGGCACAGCCGGAAGCATTAATACCAATGCCAGCGACTCAGTCGAACTGAGAGGCAGCCTTGCCAACGGACAATCTGGAGGCTTATTAGCCGAAGCCACTAACGGCGGTACAGCCGGAAACTTAACACTGAAGGCTGGGCAAGTATCTGTCCGCGATGGGGCACAAGCAACCGTGAGTAGTCCTCAAGGGCAAGCTGGCAACTTAATTATCCAAGCCAACTCCCTTGTCCTCAACCGAGGCAGTCTGTCTGCCCAAACTGCCAAAAGCGATGCACCAGGCGGGGCGAATATCATTCTCCAAGGCTTAGAGTTGCTGCGCTTGGATAACGAAAGCTTGATTTCCGCCAATGCCTTCAACCAAGCCACAGGCGGGAACATTACGGTTGACTCCACCTTTATCGTTGCTACACCACCAACCGGCCCAAAGGGGAGCGACATCACGGCTAATGCCAGAGAAGGCAAGGGTGGTGCCGTTAACATTACCACTCAAGGACTTTATGGCATCGAATTCCGACCCCAACTCACACCGGAAAACGACATCACCGTAACTTCCGCATTTGGCTTAAATGGAACGTTTCAACTGACCAGACCTTTTGTTGAACCGACGCAAAGCTTGACCAAGCTGCCAACCGAAATCGCCGATGCTTCTAGGCAGATTGCCCAAAATTGCCGAGCTGTCCGAGGAGACGGAGGGGAAGAGAACAAGTTTATTGTCACCGGACGTGGGGGGATACCAGTTAGCCCTGACCAACCCCTGCTCCATGAGGAAGCGATCGCACCAGACTGGGTTACTCTTGACTCTGAAGCAGAAAATAACACCTCTCCGACTTCCACAACCCGCAAGGATTCCACTCCCAAACCGCTGAGGGAAGTCAATGGGTGGAGGATTAATGAAAAAGGGCAGGTTGAACTGATAGCAGCTGCCCCCACGGTTACTCCCCACTCTCCTTGGCAACCTCCAGTCAACTGTCATCTGAAAGGCTAAAAAAACCGACAAATTTCCTCGTTAAGATGGACATTGTTCATCTTCGTTGTCATTAATTTTTTGGCTGTCAACCCTATACGAGTTGTGGTAATCGGTGGCGGTGCTGCCGGATTTTTTGGGGCAATTACCTGCGCTTCTGCCCATCCCCACACCCAAGTCACGTTATTAGAAGCAGGGCGTCAACCGTTATCGAAGGTTCGCATTTCGGGTGGAGGACGCTGCAATGTTACTCATTCATGTTTTGAGCCAGCGAGTTTAGTTTCGTATTATCCGAGAGGGAGTAAAGCGCTACGAGGAGCGTTTAGTCGGTTTCAGCCTCGCGATACCGTTGCTTGGTTTCAGTCGCATGGAGTCCAACTGAAAACGGAAGCAGATGGGCGGATGTTTCCAGTAACGGATAATTCCGAGACGATTGTGGACTGTCTACTTCAGGTTGCTGAGGACGCAGGAGTCAACCTTCGCGTGGGTACTGCTGTCAAGTCTGTGAGGCGCTACTCTCCTCCACTCCCTCATCCAGGCAAGTTTGAGATTGAGTTGAAAAATGGTGAGACGATAGACTGCGATCGCATTCTCCTCGCAACAGGTAGCAATCCTCAAGGATACGCGATCGCAAAATCCTTCGACCATACCATCGAACCGCCCGTTCCTTCCCTATTTACGTTTAATACCCCCGACCCTCGGCTGCACGATTTAGCGGGAGTCAGTGTTAATAATGCGTGCTTGAGATTACCGGAAGCCGGTAAAGCGCTCAACGAGCAAACGGGCCCTTTACTCATTACCCACTGGGGCGTCAGCGGGCCTGCTGTTCTCAAGCTTTCGGCTTGGGGTGCCAGATTTCTGCACGAGCATCACTACCAGACACCCTTACTGATTAATTGGCTACCCCAGTACACCCAAGACAGCCTGCGCCAAATCCTACTAGCCGTCAAGTCCCAACTGCCCAAGCGCCAGATAACGACCAGTTGTCCTATCCCCATCCCGAAACGCCTTTGGATGAGTTTGGTGATGAGGGTTGGCATTGGTATAGACGAACGCTGGGCCGAAGTCTCGAAAAAAGCACTCAATCAACTCGTTCAAGAACTCACGCAAGGCCACTACTCCATCACAGGCAAAGGCATTTTTAAGGAAGAATTCGTAACCTGCGGTGGCATCCGTTTAAAAGAAGTAGACTTCAAGACAATGGAAAGCCGTTTAGTGCCAGGTCTTTACTTCGCTGGAGAAATCTTGGATATTGACGGTGTGACGGGTGGATTCAACTTTCAAAGCGCTTGGACAACTGGCTGGTTAGCCGGTCAATCCATGGGAAGCGGCGAGTAGGCGTACAATACAGAGCGATGGCAACAACGTTTGACCTCGAAACTTATTGTTAAATTCCTGCGTCTTGGCGGTTCAATTCCTGCGTGCTGATTAATATAGAGCGATGAAGTTTAGCGAAATTGTTGAAAAACTGGGTGAGGCAGCTGAGAGTAGTAGTCTGAGTGTCAACCCAGACCTCGATCCAGAGATTACCGGCGTTGCACCCGTTGATGAAGCCTTCGCGGGAACCCTCAGCTTTATTGATGGGGGAAAGTTTGCCGCTATGGTGGGTCAAACCGCAGCTAGTGCGTTGATTGTGCCACGCAATGAAGCGATGCAATCACGCGCATTAGAACGGGGCATTGTCTGGATTGCTTGCGCTGAACCGCGATTGTTATTTGCCAAAGCGATCGATCTTTTTTATCAACCGTTCCGCCCAGCACCAGAAATTCACCCAACGGCTGTGATTCATCCCTCAGCAGAGATTGGCAAGGAGGTTTATATCGGCCCTCATGTCGTAATTCAAGCTGGAGCGAGAATTGGCGATGAGGTCTGCATTCATCCGAATGTGGTGATTTATCCAGAGGCGCAGATTGGCGATCGCACAACGTTGCATGCTAATTGTACAATCCACGAGCGCACTCGGATTGGTGCAGATTGCGTGATTCACAGTGGGGCCGTTATTGGTTCGGAAGGCTTTGGTTTTGTTTTGACATCGGTGGGCTGGATCAAAATGGAGCAGTCTGGTTGTACTGTGTTAGAAGATGGGGTGGAAGTTGGCTGCAATAGCGCGATCGATCGCCCAGCAGCAGGAGAAACACGGATCGGTCGAAATACCAAAATTGATAACTTGGTGCAAATCGGTCATAGCTGCCAAGTCGGTCGCGACTGTATCATGGCCGGTCAGTCTGGCGTGGCAGGCAGTGCCAAGATCGGAAATCGCGTGATTTTGGCCGGTCAGGTTGGGGTTGCCAATTTAATTAAAGTAGGAGATGGTGCGATCGCAACGGCAAAAACGGCGGTTCAATCGGATGTGGAACCTGGAGCAACCATTTCCGGCTATCCAGGAGTTCCTCACCAACTTTGGTTGAGAACCTCGGTCTTGCGTAACCGTCTGCCAGAAATTTATCAATCTCTCAAACACCTAGAGAAACTGATTGAGGAACAGAACCCAGAACTGAAGGGTCGCGAGTCAGATACCACAACTCCAGAAAGGGATGAGGACTGAGACGAAACGCAATACCTTTCACTTTACACTTAAGTAGGTTTGCATTAATACTTGTCGTTGAGGCAAGGCAGAGGGCAGAAGGCAGAAGGCAGAAGGCAAGCGAATTTTAGTCTGTTAACACTTATTTACATGTCTTGGTTTATTTGTGCCTACCTACTTAGCACTGACTTTGTTGTGAGTACGTTTCAAGGGCAGGAATCGAACTGATGAAATTTAGCGAACTACTCCAAAAGCTGGGCGCTGACGCCCAAGTGAATAGCTTGGCATCCACTGAGATAGTTGATGCCGCAGCAACGCCACACGATCCAGAAATTACGGGGGTAGCTGCCATTTACGACGCAACACCAGGCACCCTCAGCTTTGTGGAGGGAGGAAAATTTTTAACGGAGATTGAGAAGACGGCGGCAAGTGCCCTAATTTTGCCTTTGCAAGAAAAAGCGGCACAAGTACAAGCAACGCAACAGGGTATTGCTTGGATTGCAACGGCCGAACCCCGATTAATATTTGCTAAAGTCCTCGCTCTTTTCTATCAACCCTTTAAACCGGCCGCCAGAATTCATCCTACAGCCGCCATTCACCCCTCGGCTCAAATCGGAACGGATGTTTATATCGGTGCCCATGTCGCGATTGAAGAGGGAGTCAAGATTGGCAATGGGGCGTATATCTATCCCAATGTAACAATCTACCCAGACGTGGAAATTGGCGATCGCACAATCTTACACGCTAACTGTAGCATCCACGAACGCAGTCGCATCGGTTCAGATTGCGTGATTCACAGCGGTGTTGTCATTGGTGCCGAAGGCTTTGGCTTCGTTCCCACGTCCAGTGGCTGGTTCAAAATGCAGCAGTCTGGCTACGTAGTGCTAGAAGATGGCGTGGAAGTGGGATGTAACAGCACGATTGACCGCCCATCAGTGGGAGAAACCCGCATTGGTCGGAATACCAAAATTGACAACCTGGTGCAAATCGGTCACGGCTGTCAGGTGGGCGAGAACTGTGTCATGGCAGGACAGGTGGGATTATCGGGTCGCGTCAAGCTGGGAAATCAGGTAATTCTAGCTGGACAAGTTGGAATTGTCGATCAAGTGACGATGGGGGATGGCGCAATTGCTACGGCTAAAGCGGGGATTCACAAAAACGTCGCCCCTGGAGAAATTGTCACCGGCGTTCCAGCCATTCCCCACAAGTTGTTCCTGAAAGCATCTGCCGTCTACAATCGTCTCCCGGAAATGTATCAAACGCTCAAACAGTTACAGCGACGGCTAGAGGGAAAATAACTAGACTGTATATGACACTAAAGCAGTAGAATTCTATCGGTTAACAAGGGCTTTTCTATTACCTCAGCAATAACACAGATAAGGGTCTGTTTCCAGCCATAGATGGATTGGGATTCTGTTAGCGATCGATACAGTAGAGACATAACAAAACGGACCCATTAAAGAGGAAGCTTAATCATGAAAATTTCAAACGTATCCAAATTGGTTGGAGCTGGTGCTCTTGCTGCTAGTGTAGCCCTTCTCCCCTTTAATCTACCTGCTTCTGCTCAGACCAATTCGGGTTCAAGCACCGATAACACCACGACCACCACGACAGATGGAACTAACCAGGGTGTTAGTAATGCTGGTTACAACAATGACAATGATTTTGATTGGGGTTGGTTAGGCTTGCTAGGATTGGTTGGCTTGGCTGGTCTGGCTGGTCGCAAGCGTCACGACGAAGTGCGTTACCGCGATGCCGATGAGGTAGGTTCTACCACCTATAGACGATAAACCAACGAGCATCTTTTGTGGTTCTCAGCTGTCAATGATTGTGCTTTAGTCTAATCACGGTGATGATGTTGCTGGTGGGTATTGTACATCCACCAGTATTTTTATTTAGAAACAAAATGCCTAAGTAGAGGAACTTAATTATTTGTAAGATGGGTAGAGCGTGAGCAAAACCCATCAAACCGTTTTTCATGTTGGGTTTCGTCCCTCAACCCAACCTACAAAATGAAGAAAACACTAACTTCTGTAAAGACAGCCAAGTATCAGAACTCTATTATCGCGCAAAAAACAAATCGTGTTTAGATCGCGTTAGTGCAACAAAATCTAAGTTTCTTTCTTGTTCTCTTTCCCAATCTTTCTCGGCTTTCGGATGAGGGACTAAATTCGGTCTAACGTGAAATACTCGATGCGCTTCTAATCCCTTAGCTCCGTGAATGGTTGTCAAGTTGACAGCATTTTTGGTCTGTTTAGATAGATTGGCGATCGCTTCTTGCAATTCGCCTGTATTCGTACAACAACTGCCTTTATAAATCGCGTTTAAAGTTTGTACCCGGTCATGTAATCCCACAATCACCATTACTTCCACACCATCAGCCAACATAGCGGCTTTTTGAATCTCATACCAATTGGTCAGTACAGCAGTAAACTCGTCAGTAGTGTATGACTTCTCCTCCAACCCGACTACCTGCTCTAACAAATTCACCAGCTGACCGCTAATATCCCGGTTACGAATCAAAGCAGGAATACCTGCACTAAGCAAATCAAAGTAGGTTCGGATTAAGGGATAGAAGCAGCGACAAATGATTAAATCTCCACCTCTAACTAGCTTGGGAATTTCTGCAATTCCAATCTCAGATACTGTACCCAAAGGTGCTCCAGGTCGAGGTTCAATCACGGGATAAATTTTGTTGGCTAATTCGATGTGACTAGTGGGACATCTGTAGCAAATCGATAAGGGTAGACTGATGGCGAGAGTGCGATTGATAATGTTTTGAATGCTGCGGTGGTCTGAGGCGCTAAACCCCATAATTGCTTGGTGTTTATCCCCTACATAAATGCCTCTTGCTCCCTCGGCGTGAGTCTTCAAGACGAGTTCTAGCTGAGCTCTGTTCAAGTCTTGCGCTTCGTCAACACACAGAAAATCATAATCACCAACTTCTAGTTTCAAGACGTTGGGCAGCCAGACCATATCCTCGTAAGAAATACTCTCACCAGCAATGTATATCCCGTACTCTAAAACATCACACACAGCTTTTTGAACAAAGTCCCAATCTCCACTAGTTCTAATGCCATAGTGATGCCCTAATTGCTTTAAGGCTAAGCTGTCATAAGGATTGGTCAAGGTAAGTTGGGTAAACTTGACCAGGTCAATTAATCGTCGGCGCTCAAGCGCGTTAAATATTTTTCTCTGATTGAGATAACCGCTAACGAGAGAAGAATATTTGCGTTGATTAATCTCAGGTCGTCCTCTGTAGCGACGACAAATGCTGGATAATCCCAGAGAGTGAATGGTGCTGGATTTGATGTGTCGTGGGAGCTTTTGGTCGAGTTGTTGGGCGATGTGCTTGTTGAAGGCCAGAAAACGCGATCGCAAAAACTTGGGGATGTAGTTGGCACCTTTAATTAGGGTTGTAGTTTTACCCGAACCCGGTACAGCTTCCACCACACAGGAACCTTCACCGTCTGCCAGCCATTCAAAGATGGCTTTTTGATAGGTAGAGGGGGTAAACCCCAACACGAGGTCTCCTGGACGAGGTGAGGGGACATTAGCAGTGGGATGGGAGCGATCTGAGCGGTGAGGAGTCCCCAGCACCATATCCCCTGGTTTTGGTTCTATTGCTTCCCCGTTAGACACGATTCACTCTAGACTCATTGAGATGGTGTCTTATTCACCTTATCGCAGAGAGCCATAGCGATCGCGCTCATGACCAATGTTCCATCTAGAAGCACTTTGAGAACGCGCTTACTGGTTATTATTTGAACTTTCCGGCTCAGTCTGATTAGGAAGAGATTGAGCTGGGGATGGAGCAGCTTGATTCATACTATCCTGCCGTTGAGGTTCAACCTTATTAGGAGAAGATTGAACTGGAGATGGAGTCGTTTTAGTCTCACTCCCCTGCTGCTGAGGACTGGGAAGCTGGATATTAATATTCGGTGCCTTGGTGTCAGAGTTTGTGGCAGGTTGTTGAGGAACGGGAACAGCCTTTTGAGTCCTATCAATTGTTCTTTCAATGACAGTAGTCTGTGTTTTGCTAGTAGGAGGTTGGCTGCGATCGGGAACAGGTACAGGTACAACTTGCGTAGTGGGAGCTGTTTGTTCAACCGGCTCGTTTCTAGCGTTAAGAAAGTAGATAGTACCTCCAGCTAAAGCAGCAAGACTCGCCAACGCTAAACCGATGATTAAACCGCTAGCCGCACTATTTTCCTCACGAACCGAAGAAGCCTCTTGTTGGTAAATTCGTTCAGAATCTCGACCAGTTCGGTAACCTTCCCGGTAAGCAACTTCCTGAGAAGGATTTGGATTGCTATTGGGGTCGTGTCTGATTGGATTAGACATAGGACTTATGAAAATAAATTGTCAAAAAATGATTGAGTTCTGGCAAGAGGAATCATTGCCTCAAAAATCTGAAGAGTTAAAACAATAATCCATTCATGGTTCATAGTTAATTCTTGAATTGAGAGGTAATTATTGGTTGAACTCTTAAATTTAATCTATTCCTTTTCAGTCCCATAACGGCTCTATCTCAAGACTGGATAAAAATCGTTGGCATTTTATCCAAAAGAAGTAGTTCTCTCTTCAACGGTTCAGACCTACTACTATCTGAGGAATATAAACTTCATGATTCCAGTTTTTCTCTTAAGACCTGTCCTTAAAACGCCAAAAAATTCCTTCCTTGTAGGATAATGCTGCGCGAAATAAATCGAGGAGATGGGGACGTAAAAGTAGGCTATTAGTTCCAGACAAATTTAAAGATATGATAAAGTTTGCATGAAGTTACTGTTAGCCTTCTCTCTCGACGGAAGACATCGTCATGGGAGCATCACGCCAGTGAGAATTGCTATAAAAGGATAAGCTTTTATAGGCACGCTTGCTAGGTGGTTCTCTGAGTAATATCAGTGGTGACCG
>DATNPC010000515.1:0-7068 GCA_036703375.1 Allocoleopsis sp. | reverse complement strand
TTCCTAAAAGGACTATCACAAGGACGGCGGAAAAGGATTTATCTGAATCTGACATTTTAGAGTTAACCAATCCTTTTTATAACAACTTTGTTTTTCTTGCTTAATTTTTCTTCAGATTTAAAGGCTAGACCTCGGTAATATGTCGCAATCAATCTCAGCATTTATGCTGATTAAACTCGCTTTAATTCCTCTCATCAAAGAATATTTGATGGGATAATTTTACGGGAATAAAGTCCTGAAAAGAACGAGCGCTATAGAACAAAGCCTATTCTTATAAAGGTTCGACTATTATTCTCTGACTATAGTAATAAAAGCTGGCAACGTAAATTTTTGTCGCTGGCTGCATAAAAGGTTTGTTTGGCGAGCGAGTAATTAGATGAAGATGCAAAATATGACCCCGCTATTATCCAGACAATAGCGGGGCTTCTTTATGAACTACGACCATCATGACTGAATGCGATTGCCTTCTCTTTCCTTCGGAACGCCTACGGCGAACGAGACGCTTTCTCGCTTTCGGCTGCGACTGCTTCGCAAACGCGAACGGCACCAGCGTTCGCGTAGCGTCTCGCAGAGAAGCCGATCGCAATAATACTCCCTACTCACACTCCTAATGGTGGGTGATCAGCTCTGTGTGCAGGATTCCTTCTCCCTCCAGCGATGGCATAGGCGGGTTCATCTCAACGGCTAGAACGTTAGATGAATTAATGTAAAGCGTCCGTTCTGGTGTCTGAACAACCCACCAGTTTTCTTTGAGAAAGCGCCGTAAGACTTGACGGCTATCGGCAAGAGTTCGGTCACGTTCATCATGAGCGCCAAGGGAAATATTGAACGTCCGACTATGTCCGTTAATGAAGTGAAAGGTGATGGATAGTTCGTCCGGGATTTCGGGTTGGTGAGTCTGCATGGCGATGAGTAGTTGGTAAGTGAATGTCTGTATCCCTGAGCATATAACGAGATGCTGGTCGAGCATTCGCGTGTTTTTAGTACTGGCGCGATCGCGATTTTGACGACTATGGTTGAGACTGCTAATAAATTAGATTGACTTGGACTCTGGCAACAACACTAACGGAAATTGTGCGGCGTTTTCTCCCTTTCGGGGATAGTGTTGCGTAATGAGTTCAGAATAACCGGTTGCAGTGACGCGGATATGGATATGAGGTGGGCGAGAGCCATAAGGTGGGGGAAAGTGGCTGAAGAATCGATAAGAACCATCCTCTCCACTCAATACGGTAGCGCGGTAGTCATCGCTGTAGTTACCGTTGGGACTGGCTAACCAAAATTCGAGCTGCGCTCCCACAAGAGGCGTGCAACTGTCTGCTGACAACACTTTCCCTGTAAGCATGTAACCGTAGCCTACCCAGTCACGCACTGGAGCATCTGGTTTGTAGAATGGACCTAGCACGTCCGGTGGCGTTGGCTGACATTGGCTCGCTTGAACTATCTCAAAACTTGGACGGCGAGTTCCTAGTATTGGAGGAAATACCATCACCCCTGCCATGTATTTGAGAAATTGTCGTCGAGTTGAAGCAGATGCCCAGTTTTCCACGCGCCACACCAATAAGTCCTTCACCTGAGATTTTAGAGGGATTCGGCTTCTGAAACAGCGATCGCGTTTCAGGGAGAGGATACTGAGATCTTGCGCCATTCTCAATAAACCTCACAACCCGCAAAGAACTTAAGTTCTTTGCTCATAGCCCAAGTCCACTTTCATTGGACTACTATCCTTATCCAGTCGTCTTTAGACGACTTGAGCTATGAGCCAGGGGTTTAAACCCCTGGCGGGTTATTGCGACTGATGCAAGATCTGAGCCTCCAACTAGCGGGGTACCGCTCGTTACCCATGAAAAAAACACAACAAATGGCAAGTTTTGCCGTGAATTAGGCTTACATTAATTATCGTGCCCTGACAGTTAAAACCGTCTTGACAATGGAGTTTGTTCGCCCGTATCTGAGCCTGGTTCTGGGTGAAAAGGGTTACACCATTGGTGAAGTGGCTACTGAGCTACTATCCCGGTTAGGAGAATGAATCGTTTACCCCACCCAGGTCAGGGCACCTGGAAAAAACTAAGAGAGCTATTGCTATGGGGAAGGTAAGATGAGCAATCCAGATCAATCTATAGCTGTAAAGTCGAGTTTGCCACCAATCAACCTGAATGCGGCAGGCATTGACCTTGGCACAGATAGACATTGGGTCAGTGTACCCACAGGACGCTCCAGTGAGTGTGTTCGCAGTTTTGGCTGTTTTACTGCCGACCTATACGCCCTTGCCGATTGGCTGGCGCACTGTGGCATTGAGACAGTAGCCATGGAAGCGACAGGGGTATATTGGATACCTGTGTTCCAAATTTTGGAAACCCGTGGATTTGAAGTCAAGCTGGTCAACGCTCATCACGTCAAAACCGTTCCTGGTCGTAAAAGTGATGTCCTTGACTGCCAATGGCTGCAACAGTTGCATACCTATGGTTTATTAGCCGGGTCGTTTCGCCCAGATGACCAAGTATGTGTTCTGCGGAGTTACATCCGTCAACGTGACAACCTGATTAAGAGCGCTAACGTCCATGTGCTGCGAATGCAAAAAGCTCTGACCGAGATGAATGTACAACTGTATCGGATCTGCGGCGTGGATTTTACCCAGATTGACGGCTTTGGGGCGCTCACCGTACTCACCCTGCTCTCCGAGTTAGGTTTAGACCCTTCTCGCTTCCCCACTGTCAAACACTTTACCTCTTGGTTAGGGCTTTGTCCTGGGAGTCGTATTACTGGTGGCAAGGTCAAAAGCTCCAAAACTCGTCGAGTTGTTAATCGCGTTGCCAATGCTTTACGCATGGCGGCGCAAACCCTCTGTCGTAGCCATTCCGCTTTGGGCGCGTTCTATCGACGCCTGCAATCCCGCTTGGGTGCCCCGAAAGCCATCACCGCTACGGCTCACAAACTGGCACGCATCTTCTATCGCCTCTGGACTTCTGGTGGAGCCTATACAGACCCAGGCGTAGACGCTTATGAGCGACAGTATCGAGAACGCTTAGTCAAAAACCTCAAGAAAAAGGCGCAGTCCTTAGGCTTTGAACTTGTTGTCTCATCTGCCACCGATGAATGTGTTTCTTAGGAGGGTAGTTAACTCAGTGCATCTTTACAATCTAAAACGCACCAGCAATTGTACTTATAAATTTTTACAACAAGAGTGGAGGAGAAGACGCTAACAGGATTAGTGGCATGATATTGTTTTAATTGACCAGTCAATCAAGGATTGGGAGAATGGCGACACGAGACGCCCAAGACTTTGAGAGTCGGCGACAGCAGATTATTGATGGCGCGTTGCAAGTCTTTGCCAGTAAGGGGTTTGAGAAGGCGACCAACAAGGACATTGCAGCGGCAGCCTCGATTGGTTCACCGGGTTTGATTTATCACTACTTCAAAGATAAGAGCGACCTGTTTCAACAGGTGATCGAGCAACGCATACCCCTGTTGCAGTTGATCGCTCATCACGAGGAGATGATGGCACTGCCTCCCCGAGAGGCACTTACTCTCTTTGCCAAAACGTTTCTAGAAGTCGTGAATAACCCAACAGCAGTTGCCTTGATGAAGCTGATGCTGGGTGAAGCCATTCGGCAGCCTTATGTGGCTGATTTGATTAATGCCATTGGTCCGCTTCGCAATTTTGCCTTTCTCAATCGCTATCTCGAAAAGCAGATGGATGCTGGGGTACTGCGCCGGATGGACCCAGGTGCCGCAGCCCGCTGTTTTGTGGGGCCGTTGCTGGCGTTTATGATTACCCGCGAGATTTTTCGGCAGCCAGATGCTGAGACGCTGGAAGCTG
This sequence comes from Allocoleopsis sp., assembly GCA_036703375.1. GTDB lineage: Bacteria > Cyanobacteriota > Cyanobacteriia > Cyanobacteriales > Coleofasciculaceae > DATNPC01. Next base: position 3,251 of record DATNPC010000515.1, on the reverse strand, counting down.
AGACGATGGCGAAAACGGCTGTTGAAGTTTTTCTACAAGGGATGGAACTTTCGATTCCAGAAACTAAAAACTAAGCGGTAGAGCCGTATTTTTCGCCTCAATGATTGATTGAACAGTCAATGAAAATCCAAGCCAACAAACGGTCAACTCTCAAATCGTAAGCACTCTGAAATTTTATAGGAAGAGAACTATTATGGCTCAGTCACTCTCGCCTCCCCAAGACACGGCTGGAACAGTTGCACTCCCCAAATCGAAGCACAAACCGTCTCCTCGTTTACTGATTCCCTTGGGTTTGTTAGTCGCAGGAATTGGTGCATCGACGTGGTATTTCCTCTCCTTACCGTCCGAGACTGAACCCTTGAAGGTAACGGGTCGGATTGAGGGCTACGATACCGATATTGGTGCGAAAGTAGCGGGTCGAATTGATTTTGTGGCGGTGCGGGAGGGAGATGCCGTCCGCAAGGGACAATTGATTGTCCGGTTGGATGACGATCAAGTTCAAGCTCAGCTTAAGGGGGCAGATGCCCGTTTGGACGCCAGCCAGAAACAAGAAGAACAAGCGCGATTGCAGATTAATCTGCTGGAAAGTCAGATTCTGGAGACTCAGTTGACGTTGCAACAGGCGCAGGGCAGTGCCAAAGGTCAGATTTTCCAAGCCGAGTCGTCTGTTGCGGCGAGTGAAGCGCAGCTCAATCAAGCCCAGGCGCAGGTACAACAAGCCATTTCTGAATTGAAACTTGCTCAAGTCAATCGCGATCGCTATGCTCAATTAGTCACCCAAGGAGTGATTACTCGGCAACAATTCGACCAAGCACAAACGTCCTATGAAACGGCTTTAGCGAATTTGCGATCGCGTCAGGCGTCAGTTGAGTCTTTCCGCAAATTGGTGAATTCTGCCCAAGGTCAACTCGCACAAGCCCAAACTACAGGATTAAACCCCGATATTCGTAGCGCTCAACTCGCAGGGGTACGCACTCAGTTAGCTCAGACCAAACTGAAACTTGCCCAAGCTCAAGCGGATGTTAACCAAGCCAAAGCAGATAGGCAAGAGATTCAAGCTCAAATTGCTTACCTCAATATTATTAGCCCGATTGACGGTGTCGTCACAGCCCGGAGTGTTGAACCCGGAGAAGTGGTTGCCAGCGGTAAAACGCTGCTCAGTGTAATTAATCCGAATACCGTTTATCTACGGGGTTTCATTCCTGAAGGCGAGGTTGGGAAAGTGCGTGTCGGTCAGAACGCTAAAGTATTCCTCGATTCTACACCGGATAAACCATTGAGTGCCAAAGTGAGTGCGATCGATACTCAAGCTTCGTTTACCCCTGAGAATATTTATTTCCAAAAAGACCGAGTTAAGCAAGTCTTTGGGGTCAAAATCAGCATCGACAATCCAGCAGGCTTTGCCAAACCAGGAATGCCAGCCGATGGGGAAATTGCGATTGCACCGAAGAGTAGAGGAGGGAAATAGACGGGGAGACGAGGAGCGTAATTTGGGTGAATACCATGGCTACCATCACGTCATCTACAACTAAAAGTGACTCGCGGGGTGAACCTGACAGGAGTGCTGAGGATGTTGTCATTCAGGTAGAAGGCTTATATAAACATTACGGGAAGCTCGTTGCTGTTAAGGGCATTGATTTTGCCGTCAAGCGAGGTGAAATCTTTGGGTTAATTGGCCCGGATGGTGCTGGGAAAACGACAACGTTCCACATTTTGGGTGGGGTGATGGAAGCGACAGGAGGGAACATCCAAGTGCTGGGCAAACCTCCCCGCGATGCGCGTCTGTCCATTGGTTATTTAACTCAGCAATTCTCGCTCTATCTCGACTTGAGTATAGATGAAAACATCCGATATAGTGCTGGATTGCGTCAGGTACCGGAGAAGCGATTGCAAGAACGTCGCACTAAATACTTGCAATTGATGAATTTAGAGCGATTTAGCGATCGCTTAGCGGGACGCCTCTCGGGTGGGATGAAGCAGAAATTAGCCCTCTGCTGTGCGTTGATTTCCCAACCTGAAATTCTCCTGTTAGATGAACCAACGACAGGCGTTGACCCGGTGTCCCGTCGGGAATTTTGGGACGTGCTAGCAGCGGTTGCCTCCGAGGGAGTCACGATTGTTGTGGCAACACCTTACCTAGATGAAGCCGAACGCTGCCATCGCATCGCGTTGATGTACGAAGGACAGATCCATCAAATCGGTACCTTGTCTCAGTTACGAGATGACTTGGGTTGGCAGCGTCTGGAAGTTCGGACTCAGCAAATTGAAGCGGCAGAAAGTGCCCTCAATGAACGGTTGTTACCCTCCCCAACCCCCCCTTATCAAGGGGGGGCTTCTCCTGCTGTTAGTTTCCCTCCTTACCAAGGGGAAGCTTCTCCTGCTGTTGGTTCTCCCCCTTACCAAGGGGGGGTTAGGGGGGGTGAAACGCTCGACATCCAACAATCAACATCCATTGCCGACGTTCAAACGTTTGGGGATAGGTTGGATGTGTTAGTTAAAGACGCAAAAGCCGGTGAAGCAGAAGTTCGGACGCTTTTGAGCCAGCATCGCGTTGAATTAGACGACATTCAAGCGGGGGCACCGACGCTAGAAAACGTGTTTGTCAGTCGTCTGCGGGCTGCGGGAAACGACCCAGACTTTATTCCCTTTCCTCGTGCCAAACCCGAAAATCCCCACTGCAACATCAATGTTGCAATAGGCGCACGCAACTTAAGAAAGGTATTCGGGGATTTTCAAGCGGTTAAAGGGGTGGATTTGGACGTTCGCTACGGTGAAATTTACGGGTTACTAGGGGCAAATGGCGCAGGCAAGACAACCACGATTAAAATGCTGTGCGGTTTGCTGGAAGCAACATCGGGTGAAATGTCGTTAGCGGGGCAAACTGACAATTTGCGGAGTAGCGAATTGCGACGACGGATTGGATACATGAGTCAGAAATTTACGCTTTACGACGATTTGAGTATTCTCCAGAATCTGGAATTTTACTGTGGGGTTTACGGAGTGCCGAGGCAGTTACGCCGTACCAAGATTGACTGGGTACTAGCGACTTGTGGCTTAGTCGGGAAAGAAAAGATGGTGACAGGCCAGCTACCGGGAGGTTGGAAACAACGGGTGGCGTTTGGTGCGTCGGTGATGCACGAACCGGAAATTTTGTTTCTGGATGAACCGACTTCAGGGGTAGACCCTTTGGCGCGTCGGCAGTTCTGGCGATTGATTAATGATTTTGCTCGATCGGGGACAGCCGTTCTGGT
>DATNPC010000514.1:0-2514 GCA_036703375.1 Allocoleopsis sp. | reverse complement strand
TGTCTGAAATAAGATGATTTAACTGGTCGAAGTTGTCATCGAGTGACGAACGTGCCAAATTATAAGGCTGTAAAAACTCTGAATTGCCAGTAACGAGGTAGCCGCGTACCCCCGTTTCCATATCGATGAACAATTTCTCTGTCAGATTGGCTTGAGCAATGACGCGATCGCTATGGTTAACCCACTGCATTACTGACGTTAGGCTGACAATCTGTCCGATCAAGAGCGCTGCTAATAAGCTCATCAGGACTAGCGGCAGCGCTAACGCAAGAGCAAGTCGGCGTCTGAAGTTGGTTTGAGAAATCTGAGCCATGACGTAATCCAGCGCAATCGTCAGTGCGATCGCGACTCTTCTTTAAAGACTTTAGCGCTTAGAGCCTTTTGTCACGATAGCGGTTATCGCTGGATGAAGAGGAGAGGCGCACCGACGTTCGCCCTTACAGCGGTAACGCTCCTACAACTTTGCTAACTATTAACCAGAGCTTACTAACGTGTTAATTCTCAACGACTAAGCTGAGCAATACATGTTGAGTAACCGTCGCTGGATTAATGGGTTTTTCTCGTCGTATTCTCTGGAGTACTATTTTTGTAATAACTAGTTTAGTGGTAACGATACCAAGGGCTTTAGCTGAAACTAAAGAACTCAATCTTACCCTCGAATTCATTGGCAATTCATCATTTGAAACAGTAATGAGGCAAGCCCAAGACCTTGCCAAACAATCGGTCGAACAAGAATTTACAGATAATCCAGAGATTACCGAAGTATCGATTACGATTTTAGGCGATCGCAACGGACAGATAGTTCCACTGCTACGTTCCAAGGTTTCTCGTTCTCAGTGGCAACAAAACCCTAAAATCTATCAATGGACAAAATACTTTAATAATTCAGGAGTACTGCTAGGCTTCTATAATTCTTCTGGTTCCTCTACACCGCGGGTTTCTTCAGAGCGTGTAGCTATGCCGAGTAGAGCCAAATTAGAAGACGATCCAGGTTATAGAAATGATTAAAAAAATCTAGGGCGAGGCTCAATTATTCGTCATTTAAACCTTGTTGTCAAGAATTGCAGAGTCCTTGTCGAGCGACCATCTTAGTCGCTAAGCAGAGAGACCCAATTGAGCGCATCCCAAATCCAATTACCCATTACCGTTCTTAAAATATATGATTAAGCTTCGGTTAAATTCACTTATTGAATAGGATTAACCTCAAGATTACCAAATCTTAATTTAAAATCAGTAACATTAAATCGAAAGATGAAGTTCTAAGTTTTGTTCAAAACCTCTCCTTAAACGAAGTCCTTCTCTACTAAAGAGAGAAGACAGAAAGCAGAGGTGAGGACTTAAAAAACGATGCATACCGATGTCTTAAGGCTTAGGTATGGAGAAAAGCGGTTGAGACAAACGCTGCTCTTAAGTTAAGAAGCCTTAGCGTTTTAGGCATTTCTGCAAAGTCTTACAGAGTTGATTTTCGCTCTGTCACGATTGCCAATTCAAAAGCATTCTCAACCCATTCATATTGATAACAAGTGGATTCCAGCAAGAGAGAGTTTCATGTCTAAATTGAGCCGAAGGCAGCTACTAATTTTCTTTGGAGCTGGAGCTGGTGCTGCGGCGCTAGGGTCGGTTTTAGGGGAAAAACCGTTTGGTAACAGTCTTGATGTTGCCGAAGCCGCTGAACCTCTGAAATTTACACCTGTGCGTTTACCTCATCCTTTACCGATTTACCAGAAGGAAAAAAGCTTTCTACCCACTGGAATTGGCCAAGGAACCCTACTCAATGCATCTAGCGACACCCGATTAGGTCAATACAATGTTATTGATGATGTTGTAGTGCCGCCAGAATACGAACGGTATGTCATTATTAGCTGGGGCGATCGCGTTTTCCCAAATCCAGACGACTACTTTGGCTACAACAGCGACTACACAGGATTTGTTCCCATTGATGGCAGAAGTCCCAACGATGGCTATCTTTGGAACAATCACGAATACATCTCCTACCCATTTTCTGTTGTTGCACCCGAAACTCCATCAGATGTACAAGGCTTTCCTGAAACGTATCCTTTAGTTATTGGAGGAAGCCTCCCAGCCGACGAAAGCGATATTGGACTTTTGGGCGAATTTTTGTACAACTTGGGTGGTTCAATCGTCCGGATCAAGCGCTCAAATCGGAGCGAACGTTTTGAGGTTATCAAAGGTGATGCCAAAAATCGGCGAATTCATGGTCTTTCCGGTTTAGCCATTAACAGCCAGCGTTCCGACCAATACAAAACTGTCACAGATTGGGGTGCCAAAAGTTACCAACAAGGAGACCAAAATTACCTGATTGGTACGGGGCCTGCGGCTACCCAAGTCTTCGAGCAAGTGAATACTGACGGACTGGGTAATAAGATTATTGGAACGGCATTTAATTGTTCGGGTGGTACAAGTCCCTGGGGAACAATTTTGTCGGCAGAAGAAAACTTCCAGGGAAGCGAAGCCTTTTTCGTTGGCGTGACGGAAAGCATCAAACCAAACGGC
>DATNPC010000513.1:0-2852 GCA_036703375.1 Allocoleopsis sp. | reverse complement strand
GATTAGCTAAATCGACAGTGGATAGCAATTTTAAGGCAAAAGCGATTAAAGCTCCACCTGAACCGGGAGGAGGATTGGTCAACAATGTATTGCCACGATAGTCAACAACCAGCGGTGTCCTCTCAATGACTCGGTAATTTTTTAGGTCTTCTAACGTTAAGTATCCACCAAGGTTTTGACAATCTTGCACCAAGCGGCGAGCAATCTCTCCTTCGTAAAACTCTCTCGCTCCATTTTCTACCAGATACGCTAAAGTATCGGCAAAATCTTTCATGATTAACGTACCATCTGGCTCGATAGGTTCGCCTGTCAAACTATAAACTGTCTGTCCTGCTTTATCGATCATCAGAATGGGTGCAAGAATAGAGGCTAAACAGTTGTACTGAAATTGACTAAGCTGAACGCCGTTCTTCGCATAATGAATCGCTGGTTCAGCAACCACCTTAAATGGCAGTCTGCCGAGTCTTTCGTGGACGTGAAATACTCCTGCTAGAGTTCCAGGCACTGCCATCGAGCCAAGTCCGATGTGAAACTCTTGGAAAGCATCACCAAAATCGACTTCGACCGAATAAAAATTGATTTCATCTAGATGTCTTTTATAGCGAGGGGTTTGAGAAAAAAAATCAAATAAGATGTTTTGATTATCTTGAGTATGTGCCAGAAGAAAACCTCCTCCAGCAGCTGAGGTTAATCCCGGTTCAGTGACAAAGGAAGCAAGAATCGCTGCCACAGCAGCATCAAACGCATTACCGCCATTCCGTAATAGTTCGAGGCCTGCTTCAGCCGTTTTTTGATGTCCAGCAGCTATGACACCGTGAAGATTGTGGTTAGTCATTCGCAATCAGTGATTAGTGATTAGTGATTAGTTTTTTGGGATATTCTGCTCCGAGCGTGGGAAGATAAACCAAGAAGTGTTAGGCGATCGATAGAATTATTCGCGTCCTTCAGCTTCCAATCAGGACTAGTTTAGAGGGTATAGTTTTACCCTCGCCAGCAGGTAGCAAAGCGATCGATCGTGAGCAACGGCTTGTATCATATTGGCTTCGGGAAAAACGAGTTAGGCTCGGAACCCCCCACAATGGCTTTATTATCCGGCGATCCGGAACGCGCTCGTTTGATTGCTCATACTTACTTGCAAGATGTGCGCTTGTTATCAGAAGAGCGAGGGCTGAATAGTTATTTGGGCTGCCTACCCAATGGTCGTACTATTGTGTCAGCGACGAGTGGCATGGGTGCGCCTTCTTTGAGTATTGTAGTCAATGAGTTAGTTCAGGTCGGAATTGAGCAGATCGTTCGCGTGGGAACTTGCGGCTCGATTCAAGCTCATGTCCCAGTCGGTAGCATTGTCATTACTAGTGCAGCCTTATGTCGGCAGGGGGCGGCGAATGATATTGCCCCCATCGAGTATCCAGCTGCGGCTGACCCATTTCTTACCGTAGCTTTGGTTCAGGCTGCACGAAACTTGGAAATTGAGCATCACCTCGGCATTACAGCGTCAGTCGATACATTTTATGAAGGGCAGGAACGCACGAATTCAGCCAATCCCTATTTATTGCGATCGCATCAAGGCATAACAGAAGAATACCGCCGATTAAACGTGTTGAACTATGAGATGGAATGTGGCACGCTGTTTAAAATGGCGGGAGTCTATAAGTTTGCCGCAGCTTGCGTTTGTGGTGTAGTGGCTCAGCGCACGATGAGCGAAGATGTTGTTTTAGACCAGAAAGATGCTGCCGTAAAAAATGCGATCGCAGTGGCAATATGTGCGGCCCAAAACGTTGATTAATGGTTGGGTTCCAGGGTCAACATATCCAATTATCTAATCTAAGATGAACCAGGTAGTGGGATGTAGACGCGATCGCTTCTCGTCAGATTTTCAACTGCCAGGATTGGTTTTGCTAGTGGTGGGCAACTTACACTTCACCTCTATTTCCAAGTTGCTTTCAGCCGTGCCTTCGGTAATGTAAGGAATCCCAGCTTTGCCGCCTAGCTTCAGACCAAACTTCAGAGTCACTTCCTCAATCTCAGCCGCACCAAAATCTTTAAAAGCACCGAGCGCATAGGCAGTGTAAGCTCGAATCATCTGACGAGCTTGCTGCATTTTCGCAATCGCATCAGTTTGTAGCCCCCTCTCTTCATCAAACGGATTATCGTCTTCTATTGGTGTAGGTTCGGGTTGAACATCGTGGACTACAGTGCTAGTTTCGACTTCATAAATTTCTCCATCTGCTTCAAACGCTAGATGTTCTACCTCTGACATAAGCTACCTTAGCTAAAGTTTTTTTTTGGTTTGTGTCATTTGGGAGCCTGTTTCTGGAAAGCTAGGCTATTGTGTTGTTGCTCATCATAACTCAGCCTTCTGTCAACTCCCTTTTGAGGGGTTTAGTCCAATGGCTCGCTACGCACTTATTATTGGCATCACCGAGTATCAAAGTCCACACCTCAGCCGTCTACCCAAAGCGGCAACGGATGCTGAAATTGTGGCACAAGTGCTGGAGCAGTACGGCAACTTTCTGGTTAAGCGAGTACCGGAGAGTTGGACTCCTGAGAGGACGCGGAAAGTCGGGGAGAAAAAAGTCACGGGTGCCGAGTTGGGTCAAGAGCTAGAAACCTTACTGCTCAAGCAAGCTACTGGGAATGAGGCACTGATTTATTTTGCAGGTCATGGCTTTACCGTTTCCGATAACCTGGGAGAGCAACAGGGATTTTTGGCAACTTCTGATTGCCAGATTGAAATGGCAGGAGAGGTGGCGATTGCCCAAAAATACGGGATTTCGTTGGAGAGTCTAAACCGGCTGATTGGCAAGTCTGAGTTAAGTAGTCTAGTGATGTTACTGGATTGCTGTCATAGC
>DATNPC010000512.1:0-4430 GCA_036703375.1 Allocoleopsis sp. | reverse complement strand
TTCAATATAAATGAAGCACTTAACTCAACAACCCAGTCTATTTCACTGCTTTTTGTCCATTACAGCCCCTTGGAGCCATCTAGGGGTTTTTTGCTGCGTTAAGTGCAGAGATTTTACCACAATTTTTAACAAGTCTACCGTCGATTTTAACCAAGAGTCTTGCTTGAACGCCAAGCTGATTGAGGAATCCGTTAATTACTGTATTGGTTGCATAGAGAACAACAAAAAAAGAAAACACCCTAGGGTCGCAACTAGGGTGTCCTGCTGTGTTCAGTGTTCATGAAAGTGACACATTACTATTTTTCCAAAGAAAAATACTAAAAAGCATCGGCCAAATCTTCTAAAACCTCTAAGTAAAATTGCGGATATACAGTCTAGCCGGTCAAGATAATCTCCCTATTTAGATAGATGATGCGTGGAGAAATGCTCTACTAGTGCTAGTGCATTCCTCAAGAGGGATGCTGGAGTCGTTCCCTTGGTAGAGGTTCGGACAACTTGGATTATTTACATTTCTTAAATATTGACATGATACCCATAGTTATCTGGCTTGGGCATTTTTAAACAGTAAGGAGAAACCAGCATGCAACTGAAGCCCATTAATGAACAGGTAGTCGCTATTGCGGGGGCTTCTAGCGGTATTGGACGGGCGGCAGCACTTGAGTTTGCCAAACGTGGAGCGAAAGTCGTGGTTTCGGCACGCAATGAATCAGGGCTAAAGTCCTTGGTGGACGAAATCCAGTTTTTAGGAGGTGAGGCAACGGCAATTCCTGCCGATGTAGCCGACTTCCAGCAGGTAAAAGCGATCGCAGATGGCACGGTTGAACGATACGGACGACTGGATACCTGGGTTCATACGGCGGCAACGGGCGTGCTTGCCTTATTTGACCAGATTACGCCAGAAGAATTTCAGCGCGTCATCGACGTTAACTTGATGGGACAAGTTCATGGGGCAATGGCAGCACTCCCTCATCTGAAGCGCGAAGGACGGGGAGCGCTGATTCATATATCCTCAATGGAAGGAGTGCGATCGCTTCCGCTACAAAGTCCCTACTCTGCCGCCAAGCATGGGGTAGAAGGCTTCTTAGAATCCCTGCGTGTAGAGCTGCAACACGAAGGACTACCGGTTAGCGTCACCAGTATCAAGCCCGCTGTAATCAATACGCCCTTCTACAACCATGTTCGCACCAAACTAGGAGTTAAGCCTACTGGCATACCGCCCTACTACGATCCTCGTCTAGTTGCTGATGCCATCCTCTATGCCGCAGAAAACCCAACCCGTGACTATATCGTTGGGGATGTCGGCAGACTACTCGATCTCTTGCAACGACTTTCACCAGAACTCGTGGATTCTATCTTGTTAGCGATCGGTTTCCAGGGACAGCGAACCGATCGACCGAAGTCTGAGGATGCGCCAGACAATGTTTTTATACCTATGGAAGGGTACAACCAAATCGATGGAGACTTCAATGAGTGGGTTGTCCCCAGTGTCTCCGATCGGATAGCCATGAATCCGCTATTGAAATGGGGCGCGATCGCTCTTCCTGTGTTGGGCGTTGCTGCCCTGCTAGCCACAAGTATTTTTGGCAATGAAAATCGCACTTAGAACCGACTCAATACTCAACTTCAATTCTTAAGATGGCTGTAAATTTTAAGGATGAATCTAACCAGGCAATAGATTTCTCAAGAGATTTGATTTTTACGACAACTGATATTTCCTTTTGAGTCGAAAGTTCTGGATACTTGAGACGTGCAAAAACTTCTATCTAAAGAGATAGATAGGAAAACCGTGCTATTGCCTAAATGCCTGCCTAAAAGGAGATAGAGGTCATCTTCTTCAATGGTCACTGTTTTAAAGGCTTGTATAATGAGCAACCCGACAACTTAATCAGCAATCTGTTTCTTTAGTATGAAGTTAGAGAAAACAGTAACAGTTAAATTGCTTAGATAGGACACAGATGGGTAAGAAAGTCACTTACGCTAACAGCATTTTGTTAGCTTAGGAGCTTACTCATTTTAAAAGCCTGAGCACTACCAAATTTATACTTTTGAGTCTCTCTTCCCATAACATCCATCTGGTAAGCATTTGGAGAATTGCGAGAAGATGCAGCTCGAAGTCTTCACAGCAATTTGTGAACTTGACAATACCTTTTTGAAAATTAGAAAGCCGCAAGGTCAATTAAGAGGAACCCTTACTATGAAACCTTATAATTTGTCCAAAATTGCTTGGGTTGGTGCTTTCGCTCTGAGTTTAGCGACTCTGCCTATAGCGGTGCCGGTGTCTGCCCAGACGGGTACAGGTGGTACAGGTTCGGCTGGAACCGCATCCGGTACTGGTAACACGTCTGGTACGAGCACAATTCCTAACACAGCTACCGGCGGTGGTAGCGGGACGTCAGGCGCGAGTACGATTCCTAACTCAGCTACCGGACCTATTGGCGGATCTTCGGGCGCAACTGGAGGAACTTCAGGCACAACCGGAGGCGCGACAGGTACGACTGGAGGAACTTCAGGCACAACTGGAGGCGCGACAGGTATGACTGGAGGAACTTCAGGCACAACTGGAGGCGCGACAGGTACAAGTACAGCTCCTTATGGCACGACCATAGCTCCTGGTGGCACGACTTCAGGAACCACTACAGGACCGAATGGTGCACCTTCAGGCACAACAACAGCCCCCGGTGGAACGCTCTCAGGCACAAGCACAGCACCTGGTGATACAACTACAGGAACAACAGGAAGCGGCGGCACAGGAGCTGGCGGAACCAGTGGGACACTAACAGTCCCTAATCCGACTACAGGAAGTACTGAATCGACAACTACCACCACAACTACCACCACTGACCCTAATGCAGCGACAGGCAGTACTGGGACGACGAGTACCACTGCCGACCCTAATGCTTCTACAGGAACTACCTCTTACCAAGGAACTGAATCGGCAAGAACAAGAAATCACCATTCCAATTGGGGCTTGCTCGGCTTGTTAGGCCTCATTGGTCTAGCGAATTTGTTCCGCAAATCAGAAGAACCTGTCGCTTACCGCGATCCGAATGAGACAACTCGTTCTGGCTCCGGATATTAAAGGAAGCAATCCGAAAGAAACTTTCAGAAAATTCTCGCCAGCTTTTTAAGAGAGTCTGGGGGGATCTGAGATTTCTCAGGTCTGCTCTAAGATTAGCGACCAAGCCAAGTCGGGTAGCTTTTAAGCACTTGACTTGGCTGGAGGTCATTCAAGCAACATGAAAAAACAACGCAAGCGCTCTCACCAGCAGCAGGTACACCAGGTTGCACGAGAAAGGTTTGGCTATGAGTCATTCCGTGCGGGGCAAGAAGCGGCAATAAAAGCTCTGCTTGACGGTCGAGACACGTTGGCCGTCATGCCCACGGGTTCAGGCAAATCGGCAATTTACCAAATTGCGGCGATTTTAATTCCCGGTTCAACGGTAGTCATTTCGCCACTGGTGGCTCTACAGCACGATCAGGTTGAGTCTATTACTCAGCAAGAGGTGGGTAGAGCCGCGATGGTCAACTCTACCGTACCCTCTGCCGAGCGACAGGAAGTATTTGAGGCTTTAGAAGAGGAAGAACTGGATTTCCTCTTTCTCGCACCCGAACAGTTCAATAACCCAGAAACGCTCGATCGCTTGCAAAATTCTCAGCCTTCCCTGTTTGTGGTTGACGAAGCCCACTGTATCAGCGAGTGGGGTCACGATTTTCGCCCCGATTATCTCAGACTCGGTGCTGTAATTGAATCACTGGGTCATCCCAGGGTGTTAGCACTGACGGCTACTGCTGCCCCGACAGTACGCCAGGAAATTGTCGAACGATTGGGGATGCGCGACCCCCAAATTGTAGTACAAGGATTCGATCGCCCCAATATCTGGCTGAGTGTTAAGCGGTTTGAGGATGAGGCCCAGAAGCAACAAGCGCTCCTGAAATGGACGGTTCGGGTTAAGAAACCAGGTATTGTCTACGTTGCCACTCGCAAGAAAGCCGAGGAGGTAGCCCAGGCGCTATGCGATGAGGGCGTTCGGGCAATCTTTTACCATGCTGGCATGAAGGCGAAGGAACGAGAGGATGCTCAAACCGCGTTCATGAATGACGAGGCGGAGGTGATTGTTGCCACGACAGCCTTTGGCATGGGTGTGGATAAGCCAAACGTGCGCTTTGTCTTTCACTACGACATCAGCGACTCAGTTGATTCCTACTACCAAGAGATGGGACGGGCGGGGCGAGATGGAGAAAAAGCGCTAGCAATTTTGTTTTACTGTCCCGATGACCTCAATCTTCGTCGCTTTTTGGCGAGTAGCGGTCAAATCGATGTTGAACTTTTAGAACAGGTTGCCGTCACTGTTCAGGAACAGGATGAACCGATTAATTTGCGGGACTTGCAAGAACAGACCAACCTCTCCCAGTCGAAACTGACCAAAGCT
>DATNPC010000511.1:0-2532 GCA_036703375.1 Allocoleopsis sp. | reverse complement strand
AGTTGGTTAAGATTAAGCGGGGAATAGCTAAGATGTTGGGGTAGACAATCAACAAGTTTTTGGACAACTCCAGAGGAGTCTTTGAGCGTAGTTTTGAGCTGACGGCTTTGTTCGTAAACCCAAAGAACTTTGTTGCGGTAGTGAAACAGCCGAATCAAATCGCGGTAGAGTCTGCCGATGATTTTTTTGAGTTCGTCGTCTGTTTTGTCATGGGGGAATAGGCAAATCAGAATGTGGTGGTTGCGATTAAACCCATCTGGGGTAATATCAGGTTGTTCCAGTTCAAATAACGTTGCGCCTTGGAACGTTCCCTGTCCTTTACAGTCACGCTGCCATCGGGGTTGAGGAACGATTTTCAAAGCACTGTAGCACTCTTTTGCTGTTGCTTCTGGGTCTTGATTGGGCGTCGCTAGCTTTCCCCAAATCAGCCAGTCTTCGCCCATTTCACCAGGCAACTTGTGTTTGTGTTCGAGAACAATTTCTTTAAGCTGCCGCAGTTGTTCTGCTTGGGGAAGCTGCGCCCAGTCCGGGTCGTTGTCTTTGCCTGAACAGTCAATTTGAACGGCGTAGGTATCGCCCAGCTTGACGGGATAGTAATACCCGTCCAAGGGATACTTAAATCGCTCAATTTTATTCGTTCCTAACAGTTGAATATAGCTAGAAAAGGTCGCCTCTTTCGCTTGGAATTCAGCTAACTTTTGTTGGTCAAGACTGTTGTTATAGATGCGCTGCCAAAAGCGACGGCGTTTCTGGTTTATTTCGTCGCTACTCTGTCCCAGTCCGTCGCATAAGTCGTAGAGAAATAAATCGACAGTGGGGTAGATTAGTTGAGTAACTTGACTCATATCCATGGCTGAGAATACTACTGGCTTATGGATTGAAGGTTAGTTGAGCCTTCTCTACTGGGTTAGGGGCAATAAGCACTTGGAACGCTTGCGATAATTTGGCTTCAAGTGCTGCAAAAAACAGGTTTGTTTTTTGAATCGCAATCTGGGTATCTCGGCTGATTTTCGGGGTTTCTGGATTGTTCAAATCAGCTTCAAGTGTTGCAAAAAACAGGTTTGTTTGTTTAATCGCACTCCCGATATCTCGACTGATATTCCCGATCTCTTGATTGTCAGGCTTTGGCTCATCGTCCGGTAAAAATTTTAGCCCCATTCCCCGTTCAGCCGCTGTAGAGCTTAACCAGCGACGTGACTGTTGATAAGGTTCAGCGAGTACGGGAGTGCTAATAGCTAGGTCATGTAAATCCAGGATGCGAGTTTCCCAGGATTGGGCGATGTCTCGCAACTGAATAGTTACCTCTTCGGGGAGAGGTGATGGCTGCTGACATAGAGCCGCTAGAAAAGCTTTGAGAATTAAGGTGTCTGCGTCTTTCATAGTCCAGAAATTGTAAAAGAAGCCCAATAGTAAGGATGACTATAAGGCGGGTCAGTGTTGTTTAAAGTATCGAGCCATTTACTACGCTGGTCTTCGAGAACCAACTGTAGCGAGCGCTGCTGGGAAAGCTTAGGCATGACGGCATCCAACCACTCAATTAACTGGTCGCGAGTAGCGGTTTTGAGCCAAGTTTGAGCGGCTTTGAGAGCAGCTTTAGGCGGTTGTCCGGCGTGCAGTTGTTGGTAAAACTCTACAATCAATAGGGTGGTAGCAGCAGATTCCACTGTCCACAGGGTACTCACCACGTTAGTCACACCAGCTTCGAGGAAGGCGCTGACGAGTCCAACGTATTCATCCGTAATTGTCTGGTCACCCGTCACGGCTGTTTCGCAAGCAGCAAGGCAGATGAGAGAGTAAGAACTCAAGTCCAGGCGCACAACGTCACAGAGAGTGAGTTGGTCAGTGCCGTGGAGGAACAGGCAGGATTGAGCAGGGTTGGCGCTGTTGTAGGCTCCATGCCCGGTAAAGTGGAAGACCTGATGGCACTTAGTTCCAATCAAAGATAGTAGTTTATCTCCTTTGCTGTGGTTATCTACTACGTTTAAACGCAACTCGATGTGAGGGGTTGGCAGGACTTTTAGTAGTTGCTCACGGGTAGTGTTTGGGTTTTCGATTGCAGTGACTTCTGAGAACATCTGACGGATTAAGGCCGCCTCGACTTCAGCAAACGGGAGGTCGGGCAGGGTTTTAGCTTTGCCCGTCACTTCAGGACTGCTTTTGGGATTTTCGACGATTAATAAAGAGTTGAGTGCTTTTGATTGGTGTTTGGCTTGCTGTTGCAGTCCCACATCGGCGCTGGGAAGGTAGGTGCAGGTGTAATGATCGAAGAAGGCGTGTAGGGGGAAGCGATGGAGGTCGCGGTGCGGAATCAGGATGAGGGTGTCAATGGAGTGATTTTGCAGGTGTTGCTCGATACCGGAGATATTCAAGATTTGCTTGAGGCGTTCTAAACTCTTCTCCATCCCAGTACGCCAGGGATGCTGTTTTTTATCCCCTGGTTTACTGGGAGTCGTGTCCTTTTTCAATTTAGAACTGCCGTAGGCTTGATAGCGCTGATTCCACTCCCTCAGCCACGTTTCCCAGTCTAGGATT
>DATNPC010000510.1:0-3680 GCA_036703375.1 Allocoleopsis sp. | reverse complement strand
CAGTCGGACCCTGGCGGGAAAGGCGTGAACGTTGCCTCATTCCTAACCGATTTTGGGTTTTCGGTGACGGTTTCTGGGTTTCTGGGGAAGGACAACATCAAACTGTTCCAGAATTTCTTTACCCAGAAAGGTATCCAAAATCAGTTTATTCCGATTCCTGGCAAAACCCGCGTCAATGTCAAAATCATCGACAACTTGCAAAATCAAGTCACGGATATCAACTTTCCCGGACAAGCAGCGACGGAAAGCGATGTAGCAGCATTACATCAGGTAATCGACAAGCTGGCAACAGACCATGATTGGTTCGTGCTTTCCGGTAGCCTTCCGGCTGGATTGTCCCCCAGCATTTATGGGGAGTTGGTTGCTCGACTCAAAGCGCAGGACAAAACTGTTGTTCTCGATGCTAGCGGTGAGAGTTTTCGTCAGGCGATTCCGTTTGCTCCTTATGCCATCAAACCCAATATTGATGAGTTACAGGAGTTATTCGGTCAGCAATTGGAGAGTGAAAAAGCGATCGCACAAGCCGCTCAAGACCTCTTGACAAAAGGTATTCAATGTGTAGCTGTATCGATGGGGGCGAAAGGAGCCATCTTTGCTGAAGCAGACGAGGTGGTGATTGCCCGTCCTCCCAAAATCGAGGTAGTGAGTACCGTTGGTGCGGGTGATGCCATGGTGTCGGGCTTAGTCACGAGTAAATTGCGGGGGTTGTCTCTAGCAGACTGTGCGCGGCTGGCAACGGCATTTTCCATGGGTGCCTTGAGCCAGGTAGGGCCACGGCTACCCCCGAAAGAAACGGTTGAATCTTTCATGAACCAGGTCAACATACAAACTCTGTAGAAGCGATAGCGAAGCGCTGCTGCAAAGCGCAGATCGCTTTTCTTCGTTACCTCAATACAGTAATAGCGCCAAGGCATTGCCCCTACAGCAAAACCTTAAGACGAATAACACTGACTTAACTTAACGACTCTCCACCCATCGACCCTTGCGCGGGGGGGCTGGGGGAGACGCTTGTCCCCCAGTGGGGGGTTTGGGGGGTAACGTCCCCCAATCCAGGTTTTTCCAACGAACGATTACTTTTCGCTGAAATCAGTGACATTCACCTTAAGACCAAAACACCCAATTACAAACCACTAATAACTAATAACTAACCCATGAAAACTAGCGAAAAAATTGTGGCAGTCACCGCCTGTCCAACGGGAATAGCCCACACCATTATGGCGGCGGAAGCTCTTAAGAAAACAGCCGAGGTGATGGGCTATGACATTAAAGTAGAGACACAAGGGTCTGAGGGCGTCAGGAATCCTCTCTCCGAAGAAGACATTGCCGATGCAGATTTGGTGATTATCGGGGCAGACATCCACGTCGATGCCTCCCGATTTGCGGGGAAGCCAGTCTATGCCACTTCCACGAGTCGAGCAATTCGCAATACAAAAGCAGTTATTGAAGATGCGATCGCAGAATCCCACTTAGAAGATAGCGAATCCGTTATTCCAGCTTCCGATGAGTCCGCCGTCCCCGTTCCCCCAGCGGCTGTTTCCACTGCGCCCAAACACCTAGTTGGCATCACCGCCTGTCCCACCGGAATAGCCCACACCTTCATGGCAGCCGAAGCCTTACGGAAAGCGGCAGTGGAACTCGGCCACGAGATTAAGGTGGAAACGCAGGGTTCTGTGGGAGCGAAAAACCAGCTAACGCCTGAAGAGATTGCCCAAGCGGATGCCGTGGTGATTGCAGCAGATACCTATGTAGACTTGTCTCGTTTCGGGGGAAAGCGAGTCTATCAAACCTCTACGAAACAAGCCTTGAAAGCAGGGAAGTCCGTGATTGAGGACGCCCTGACGATGCCGGAACCAACGGCGCAAGGAACCGCAGGGCAAGGGGATTATTTGCAGTCCGTCAAGCAGGCAAAAGCCGATCAATCTGCGAAGCGTTCCGGGCCTTACAAGCACCTGCTGACGGGGGTTTCCTACATGCTGCCCGTGATCGTGGCTGGGGGCTTGATTATCGCGTTGTCCTTCGTCTTTGGGCTAAAACCTGAACCTGGAACGATTGGTGATGCCTTAATGCAGATTGGTGGAAAATCTGCCTTTGCCTTGATTGTACCCGTACTGTCCGGTTTTATTGCTTTTTCCATTGCCGATCGCCCTGGTTTAGCTCCGGGTTTAATAGGGGGGATGTTGGCAGCGAATCTGGGTATGGGGTTTCTCGGCGGTATCCTCTCTGGATTTCTCGCTGGATATATCGCTCTGTTGGTGCGCGATAAGGTGAATCTGCCCGCAAACTTTGAAGGACTTAAGCCTGTCCTAGTGATTCCCCTACTCTCAACGTTGGCCGTTGGATTGCTGCTGGTTTATGTCTTCGGCGGGCCGGTAAAAGCGATTATGGATGGACTGACGGCCTTCCTTCAAGGAATGGGGCAAACGAATGCCGTCCTGTTGGGGTTGATTTTAGGGGGTATGATGGCGATCGATATGGGCGGGCCTGTGAACAAAGCGGCTTATACTTTTGCCGTGGGACTGCTCACGAGTAATCTTTACGCACCAATGGCCGCTGTCATGGCCGCCGGGATGACACCTCCACTGGGATTGGCATTGGCAACGTTGCTGGCAAAGCGGCAGTTTACTGAGGATGAGCTTCAGGCGGGTAAAGTTGCAACGGTATTAGGGCTTTCGTTTATCACGGAAGGCGCGATTCCTTTTGCGGCAAAAGACCCCATTCGAGTACTTCCTGCCTGTGTCTTGGGTTCGGCCATTACTGGTGGATTATCGATGTTGTTTGGCTGTACCTTGCGAGCGCCTCACGGTGGTATTTTTGTATTGGCTATTCCCAATGCTGTGGGTCAAGCTGGACTGTATGTCGTTGCGATCGCAGTGGGAACATTGGTAACGGCTTTGGCGATGACTCAACTCAAGCGCTGGCAACCGAAAGAAAGAGATAGCAAACGCCAAGCCTGATTTTTCCTATGCTAGGAATTGGTATTCAGGCTGCCAAGTAAGTTTTAGGGAGTGAAGCAGACTTGTTTCGGCATCTTTTAAACCGTTACAGGTTCTGCTTCATCTCGGATTTTGAAATACCAATAGAGGTTAGCAACGGCTAAGTTCGATGCTTTTTGTAAGTTGGCAGGGACTAAGGTTTCATAACCTGCGATCGCGGATTGCTGGCTGATATAGGATGCAAATTCTTGGCGTAATTCAGGTTTCATCATCAACGTTAGCTGATCGCGCAGGGAGGCAGGATGAGATTTTTGCTTTAAATTCTCGTAGAGTAACTGCTCTGGTGGTGCGGTTAAGGCTGTTGTATCGGTGTTGGTATCTGAATTAACTGGGACTTCTGAGTTGTCGAAGTCGGCACTTTGGAGGAGTTTTAGTTCGGATGGAGGAAGGGAACGCATCCAATCAACATGATTTTGCCAGGATTCGAGTACAGCTAAATCGTGGTCGTGAATTCGGGTGAGTTCGGGGAAGAGAAAGTCTAGCTCATCTTCGGTTTCACAGCGATCGATTACACTGAGGGAATCTTGACGAATTTTATCTTGGAGATGTGAAAGGCGATCGCTTACAGCAGCAGGCTCATTTTGCAATTGATAAGATAAAGCGATCGTCTGGTCAATTGCCCAAGCGCATTCGAGTCTCCGGAGTTGTCCAGCCGCAGAAGTTTCTGATAATAGGCGAGGATTGTTA
>DATNPC010000509.1:0-7295 GCA_036703375.1 Allocoleopsis sp. | reverse complement strand
GCCATGCAAATTGGTGAGGTAATCATGTGGTCTGGATTGCCGCAATTATTTTTAATTCCCCTCGTCCCAAAACTGATGCAGCGCTTCGATGCTCGTTACCTAGCAGCGGTAGGGTATAGCCTGTTTGCAGTTAGCTGTTTTATGAACTCTACCATGACCCATGAAACCGGCATCGAAGAACTGCGTTGGTCGCAGTTGGTTCGTGCGTTGGGGCAGCCCCTAATGATCGTACCGCTAACAACGATCGCTACTGGCAATATCGAACCGCAACAAGCAGGTTCTGCCTCCGGGTTATTTAACATGATGCGAAATTTAGGGGGGTCAATTGTGATTGCTATCCTATCCACGCTACTGACGCGCCGACAGCAGTTTCACTCCAATCGAATTGGGGAGTCGGTTTCACTGTTTGACCCAGCAACGCAGCAGCGGATCGACCAACTCACACAGACGTTCGTCAATAAGGGACTGGACTCGACGACGGCTCACGATCGCGCGATCGCTACCATTGATAATATCGTCCGTCGCGAATCCTTCATCATGGCGTTTAATGACGGTTTTTACTTTGTCGGTATTGCTTTACTTGTGAGTGGTGTTACTCTACTCTTCTGTAAGAAAGTGAGACCTGGTGCTGGGGGCGCAGCTCATTAACAGTGAACAGTGAACAGTGAACAGTGAACAGTGACCAAGTTTCATAAGGGGATGCGAGACTCTTAGTAAAACCTAACGTCTGTCGATAGGCGTAGCTGGATGCAGCGTAGCGAGTATGGGGGTTTCTTCCAAACATAAACTGTACAAAAAAACTGGTAGCTGGTAACTGTAAAGATGAGAGAGTATGAACAGCATCATTTCAAGGCACTGGTTGCGTCGTACTGGAAGAGTCTTAGCAGGTGCAGCACTCACTGTAATGGCTTTGGGTGTCTGGGTATCGCCCACTCAAGCCGACTCGCTGCATGACAGCATTGCTGAAAAAGTCGTTGAACTACAGGCTTCACAGGAACGCTGGATTTTTATTGACCTTAAAACGCAACGGCTAATTGCCCTAGAGGGGGAAATTCCGGTTTATGCGATCGTAGTTTCGACTGGGAAAAACTCTAGCCCTACCCGTCCGGGTATCTTCCAGATTCAATCGAAAGTTCCCAGTCAACGCTTGAGGGGGGCTGGCTACGATATCCCTAATGTTCCTTACATCATGTTTTACCAGGGAAACTACGCGATCCACGGCGCTTACTGGCATCACCAGTTTGGGAACCCTGTGAGTCACGGCTGCGTAAATGTGGCGGTGAATCATGCCCGTTGGTTATTTGCTTGGGCATCGGTGGGGACGCCAGTGCTGATTTATTAGAGACGAACCGCTCCAGGCGCTCCAGGTCACAGAGAGAGAAGAAGAGGGGAGAAACTGATAGGTTTGAGACGATTCTAACTTTAGCATCAGCAACCCAATGCGCGATCGCTTCCGCATCAAGGATAAAATTTGCCAATGCCCAGCTTTTAGGAGAGAAGGGCGTAAGAGAACGAAGAATGTCTAAGCCTGTTCGTCTTCCCGTTTCTGCCAGGTTCATTGGTATCCTGCTAGCCGCTTTCGTCGCCGTCAATTTAGCTCCGTTCGCTGTTGCCCAGGAACGCGCTGTTACTCTAGCACGGCTGCCTAGAACTCCAGACCAAACGGTAGAGTGCGAAATCCTAGTTGTGGGGGGCGGCTTAGCGGGAACGGCGACGGCGTATGAAGCTTTACTGGCTGGACGCACGGTTTGCATGACTGATATTACTGACTGGATTGGGGGACAGCTGACGTCTCAAGGAACCTCTGCCTTTGACGAAGCCCAAAAACAGCGATCGCTTTTGTTCTATTCTCGCGGTTACAAAGAACTGCGCCAGCGAATCGAACGCAAATATGGCATGCTCAATCCCGGTGATTGTTGGGTTAGCGTCTCCTGTTTCATCCCTAAAGATGCGTATCAACTCTTAGTCGAGCAATTGCGGGATGCGGAGAAAAAAGGTAAGGGTAGACTTAAATGGTTCCCCTCCACAGTCATTAAGGAATTGGAATATAGTGCCGATGGCAAGATGCTCAATGGAGCAGTTGCGATCGAGCACAGCCCTGTTGCCGGGACACCTCCTCTTAATACGGAACCCTTATCAAACATTCTCGAAGACGCTTATCGTTACGAAAATTCGCCTCGGCTAACTAAGCAAATTATCCGCTTCGTTCCCCAGCCCTCCCAACAGAAGCGTCCTATCAATTGGTTAGTCGTCGATGCCACCGAGACGGGCGAACTCATTGCGCTAGCTGATGTTCCCTATCGACTGGGAATTGACCCTCGCTCTTACCGAAATCCCTCGTCTCCTACCGAGACGGGCGATCCCTACTGCACTCAGGCATTCACTTATACCTTCGCGATGGAGCAAACTCAGGAGACGCAGCCTCAGCAGATACCCTCGTTCTATCCCCAATACGAACCTTACTATGGTTACGACGGCGACCCCAAAACGTCTAATTTTGATTACGTCTTCACCTACCGTCGGATTTGGAGTCCCGAACCTCGCTCAAAGACTAAAGTGCCTCCCTTCAACGCCTCCATGCCCAAGCCAGGAGATATTGCCATGCAAAACTGGGGTCAGGGCAACGATTATGGGCCGGGTTCGGCAGAAGATAACTTAGTTTATACTCGCGAACAGCTCTCCGCATCAGGGCAGCTTTCCCCTGGCGGCTGGTTGGGCGGCCTGCGGACGGATACTCTTCGCAAGGGGGAAGAGATGGCTTTGGGATTTTATTACTGGTTGGTGGAGGGAACTACCGACTCTCAACTCCAACCCAGTATGAAGCAGCCAGCCCCCAATCACCGATTACTCAAAGGTCTAGATTCCCCCATGGGGACAATGCACGGATTATCGAAATACCCCTATATTCGAGAAGGACGGCGAATTATTGGTCGTCCCTCCTTCGGTTATGGGGAAGGTTTTAGCATCTCTGAACTTGATATTTCTCGGGTCGATTACAACAGCCAGTACTATCGCGATACTTTACCAGCTCCAATGTACCGCGACCTCTGGACAGCAATCTCTGGATTAGAAGCCGTCAGTACAATCCGTCAAGGGACTGCACCCGATCGCATAACTCGACGCACTCGTTCGACCATTTATCCTGATGCCGTTGGCATTGCCCAATATGCGATCGACTTTCACCCCTGTATGAAAGACTCTCCACCCGAACGTCCTGGCAACGTCGAGCGTCCCGGCGTTCGTCAGGCACACGGTCAAGCTTACCCCGCACAAATTCCCCTGCGAGCGATGATTCCGCAAAAAATTGATAACTTACTAGTTGCGGGCAAAAGCATTGCCACTAGCTACATTGCCGCCGCCGCTTACCGGGTGCATTCCTTCGAGTGGTCGGTTGGGGCAGCAGCGGGAACGACAGCCGCCTTTGCACTTTCTGAAGGACTACTGCCGTATCAATTAGTGGATGAATTGCCCAAACCTGAGCCACAACTAGAGAAGCTGCAAAAGCTGTTAGAAAAAAACGGCAATCCGACAGCTTTTCCCAATACATCAATTTTTAACGACAGATGGGACGACTGGACGGTTTGGTAATTTCTGTTGAATGATGAAGTGTGAATGATGAGTTATGAATGGGGATATAGCGGGTCTCGATGGAGTGGAGTACATCTAACTTCTGCCCTTTGCCCTAGAACCCTACAACCATGAACCCTGTACCTCATCCAATTGCAAACCGCTATAGTTGCATCATTCATCTGGTTTAAAGGGGTGCGAGTTGAAGGCGATCGCTAATTTTAGGGAAGCATAAATGGTTGTATTATTCATAGTTTTTTCTGCCTTATTTTTAAGAGTTTCCTGGTCATTACTAGCCTCCAAACTATGATGAGAGATGTTGAGCTAACCTCTAGTCTCCAGGGACTGACAGAGCGAGAGGTCATCCAGCGACGTGCGGCAGGTCAAGGCAATAACGTCACCCTACAAACGAGTCGTTCTTATCGGGAGATTCTGCAAGAAAACCTGTTCACCTTCATCAATGCGGTTTTCTTTGCGATTAGTGTTGTCATGGGCGTGTTACGCCGCTACGGTGATGCATTTCTGGTTGTAGCGGTCATCTTTGGTGGCGTCATCGTCAGCATTTGCCAAGAAATTTGGGCAAAACAACAACTCGATCGCATTGCGTTGCTCAATCGTCCTGAGGCAACGGTGATTCGGGAAGGCAAAGAGTACAACCTCGATGCTGGAGAAATCGTCCTGGGGGATATCTTAGTCGTTCGACCAGGCGATCAGATTTTAGTGGATGGGGTTGTGGTGGGTGATGGTCGAATCGATGTTGATGAGTCCCTGCTGACGGGAGAATCAGATATGATTCCCAAAGTTGCAGGAGACTCCGTCTATTCCGGTAGTTTCTGCGTGAGTGGAACGGCTTGTTTTGAGGCGCAAAAAGTTGGAACGGAGACAGTCGCTTATAAACTGACAACGGGGGCGCGTGCGTTTCGCCAGGTGTATACCCCACTCCAAGTCGAAATTAACTTGGTGATTCGAGTATTTCTGCTGATTGCCTGCTTTTTATGGATTTTAGTGGGGATTAGTTTCTTAAGTCGATCGCATCCCTTAGCGGATATCGCCCAACGCGCTGCCGTGATAGCAGGATTAGTCCCCAGCGGACTGTTATTGGCAATCACTCTCGCCTATGGCATGGGGGCGGTACGCATGTTGGGGGAGGATGTTTTAATCCAGCAAGCGAATGCTGTGGAGTCATTAAGCAATGTTGACGTGCTGTGTCTGGATAAAACTGGCACGTTGACCACCAACCAGATTAACCTGCAAGCCGTTTACCCGATTGGGATAACGGAGGACGACTTGAGGCGAAAGCTGGGGGACTTCGCGGCAAACACAACGGCCCATAACCGAACCAGTGAGGCAATTGCTGCCGTCTGTCCCGGCCAAGTGCGATCGGTGAAAGCTGAAATCCCTTTTTCGTCGGCCCGCAAGTGGAGCGCGATCGCTTTTTCTCCGGAACCTCTTGCCCATGGTACTGCTCAAAATGCGATCGCTGGTAACGACTCCCTCGAACCCGGTGTTTACGTCCTGGGCGCACCGGAAGTCCTCAACCCTTACTTGAGCTTAAGCGAGGAAATGACGGCTGACATCCAAATCGGCGTGCAGCAAGGGTTACGGGTGCTTTTATTTGCCTATAGCACCGACATCGGCGCGATCGATGACAACGCCCAACAGCCGAAATTACCGTCCACCCTTACCCCTCTAGGCATTATCCAGTTCAGCGACCAGTTACGCCCAGAAGCGCGTGAAACCCTAGACGGCTTTGCCCGAGCTGGCATCCAGGTAAAAATTATTTCTGGAGATAATCCGCAAACTGTCGCTGCACTTGCCAAACAAGCCGGATTTGGTTCAGAGATTAAATTAGTTTCGGGGTTAGAGTTAGCCGCGATGGATGAGGCACAATTGGCTCAAACAGCTGTCTCCTGTAACGTTTTCGGTCGGATTAGCCCCGAGCAAAAAGCTCAGCTAGTACAGAGTTTGCGCCGACACGGTCACTATGTTGCCATGATTGGCGATGGCGTCAATGATGTCCTCTCCCTCAAACAGGCCAATCTGGGCATAGCGATGGAAAGCGGTAGCAGGGCAACCCGAGGCGTTGCCGATATCGTCCTGCGTAAAGACTCTTTCGCTACCTTACCTCATGCGTTTTTGGAAGGTCAGCGCATTCGTAACGGTATTCGGGATACGCTGGCACTGTTTATGGTGAGAGTGTTTTGCGTAACGCTACTGATTTTTGCCACCGCGATGGTGACAGATAGCTTTCCGCTGTTGAATAAACATGCCGCCCTGGTGACCTTAATCGGAGTTGGGTTTCCCACCATTTTTCTACCCATCTGGGCCAAACCAGGCATGAGATGGAGTAGGCATAATCGCCGCAGTGTCGTTCGCTCCTTGCTGCATTTTACCGTTCCGTCAACCTTGACGATCACTCTGGTGGCGCTCTTAATTTACTTGCTCTACCTGGTTGCCGCTATTTTAGATTTAGCACCCGGTCTGAACTTCATTCAGGTTGATTATATGCAGCCGCGCACGGCTTTAGTCACTATCTTAATTTTGTGCGAGTTGTTACTCCTTCCCTTGCTCAAACCTCCAACAACGGCATGGGTTGGTGGCGAACCCTTGAGCGGAGATTGGCGATATTCTTTAGTGTCTCTAGTGCTACTCGTTGTCTATCTGGCTATTCTGGCTATCCCCCCACTACGGAAATTTTTTGAGTTGGCACCTTTGAGTTTGTTAGATTGTCTCTTCCTCGGTGCGGTGGCATTAGAGTGGTGTTTGATTTTACGGGCAATCTGGCGGACTCGATTTTTGGATCGTTTTTTGGGCGTTGATTTAAGTTAAAACGTCTTCTTGTAGCGAGGTGAATAATATTTCAATCAATACTAGGCCAATGGATAACCCGCAAGTCAATAGTGAAATTCCTCGATATCCGGTTCGGGTATGGGAAGTGATTCTGATTATGTTAGGCGCGATCGCACTGATTAGTGCCTCCTGCATTGGACTGGGAGTTAAAGTGTTAAATAATGCATTTAATCCACGCCGAGCAGAAGCGATCGCAAAAAGTCTGCTCGATTATAAAATCCCTGGTGGTTCTCAAGGCATCTTTGGTCTGAACATTGGCAGTGTCACTGTTGCCTCCGTTTATAGCAAAACTACCCCGCCAGATGTCGTCCTTGTAGTCGGGGAACTTCCTGTTACCCGAGAAACCGATCGAGAATCTGCTCAAGACTTTGAAGTGACTCCCTCAGATAATGCAGAAGGAAACTTTACCGTCGCCTCTTCCCATACAGAAAATAAAGCATTCTGCGGGAAGACGGTTCCCGTTTTGATTGAGGAAGGAACACAAACCTTTAACAATCAACCTTCGCCTTTCCCAGCCATTCGCTACTCGGTCAGAACTGTCGTGGAAGACGTTGAAGTCGTTGTCATCTTGACCACAAGCGGTGATGAGGCAAAAGAGAAAGTTGTTACTGTATTTAATTCGCTTCGTTGCAAAAATAGCAAAAATATGAGGTTGAATTCCGCTCGCGTCAGCTCCTTACACCCTGCTTTAAGAGCGGTCAACGATCGGCGAATGATGACCGATGGATTCTAACTTATAGCGGAAGTTCCCCCGTACAGATGAACTACAAAGGGAGAAAAAGCTGGAGTGACGGGAACTAGAGCCATTCGCTTCCCGCCAGCCGTACCCATGTTTTTAAGAATTTTTTAAGAATTCTGTGGGGAAGGTTCTGGGACAA
>DATNPC010000508.1:0-7069 GCA_036703375.1 Allocoleopsis sp. | reverse complement strand
GTTGCACCCGGAACCCCTGACCGTCCCGCAGGACGCCTATATCGTGCCGTTGGCGTATTCCCCCATCGTCGCGATGCTGAGGTAGCGATTCGGGAATTACATGATGCGGGTTTCCCGATGAGCCAAGTCTCTCTAGTTGGCAGAGACACCAATGGTACAGGTCGAGTTGCTGGTGGTAACGTGGCCGACCGCACTCAAACCGATGAAGGTGCGAAAGCTGGCGCGGCTGGTGGTGCAGCTCTAGGTGGACTCGGTGGTTTACTGGTTGGCTTAGGAGCGTTAGCCATCCCTGGCATTGGTCCGGTGATTGCGGGTGGTGCTTTAGCCACAGCTTTAGCGACAGCGGCGGCTGGTGGTGCAATTGGTGCGGCAGCTGGCGGTATTAGTGGCGCACTGGTTGGCTTAGGCATTCCTGATGACCGCGCTCGCCTCTACAACGACCGGGTCAATCGGGGCGACTATCTCGTGATGGT
The DNA here is from genome assembly GCA_036703375.1 of Allocoleopsis sp. GTDB lineage: Bacteria > Cyanobacteriota > Cyanobacteriia > Cyanobacteriales > Coleofasciculaceae > DATNPC01. Next base: position 6,596 of record DATNPC010000508.1, on the reverse strand, counting down.
CGAAGGTACGGAAGATGAAATTCGTCGTGCTGACACAATTTTGAGCCGTCGTGGCATTCAAGATTGGGGCGTGTTTGATGTCCCGGATGACGACCGCTATCGCACCACGGCTGGTACTCACCGGACGGGTGTCGGTCGCCGTCGTCGTGCTGTTGGCGTATTCCCCCACCGCCGCCATGCTGAAGCCGCTCTCCGCGAACTGAGAGATACAGGCTTCGATATGGATCGAGTGTCTGTGGTTGGAAAAGACCTCGGCGACAGAGATGAAATTGCTGGTGCTGACGTACACAATCGCGCTACCGGCAACAAGGCTGATGAAGGTGCCAAAGGCGGTGCAGCGACTGGTGCAGCCCTAGGTGGACTCGGTGGCTTGCTCGTTGGTTTAGGTGCTTTAGCGATTCCGGGTATTGGTCCAGTGATTGCGGGTGGTGCTTTAGCCACGGCATTGGCAACCACGGTTGCCGGTGGTGCAATTGGTGCTGCAGCTGGTGGTTTGACTGGTGCGCTGGTGGGCTTAGGGATTCCGGAAGAGCGCGCTCGCTATTACAACGATCGCGTCAATCGAGGCGATTACCTAGTGATGGTCGATGGTACGGAAGACGAACTCCGTCCCGCCCAAGCCATTTTGAGCCGTCACGGGATTCAAGATTGGGGCATCTACGATACAGGAGATGTTGCTCCGGGTCATGCTCATCATGACCAGCCCGACGTTGACCGCACGACGGGTACTGCCTACGTAGCTCCTGGTAGCCCCCGCAGTCGTTTAGTTTCTAACAAGCGGGCGGTGGGTGTGTTCCCCCATCGTCGCGATGCAGAACGAGCGATTCGAGACCTGAGCGATGCAGGCTTCCCCATGAACCAGGTTTCTCTGGTGGGTCGAGATACTGACGGTACAGGTCGCGTAGCTGGCGGTAACGTAGCCGACCGCACGCAAACCGATGAAGGTGCAAAAGCTGGTGCGGCTGGTGGTGCAGCCCTAGGTGGACTCGGCGGTTTACTGGTTGGCTTGGGTGCCTTAGCTATTCCTGGTATTGGTCCGGTGATTGCGGGTGGTGCTTTAGCCACGGCATTAGCAACTACCGTCGCGGGTGGTGCAATTGGTGCAGCGGCTGGTGGTTTGACTGGCGCACTGGTAGGTCTAGGCATTCCCGATAACCGCGCTCGCCTCTACAACGATCGCGTTAACCGGGGTGACTATCTCGTGATGGTCGATGGTACGGAAGATGAAATTCGTCGTGCCGAACCGATCTTGAGAGGTCGTGGCATTCAAGATTGGGATGTGTTTGATGCGCCAGAAAGCGATCGCACGGGTCATGTGACTCGTCATGTGATTGAGCCTGACACTCCAGTCACTGGCGCTCCCGACGTCGTGATTGTAGACCATCGCGACCAAAGCGATCGCACCCTGTAGGCTTGCCTTTAGTCATAGCCTCGATTTTCTCAAATACGAGCAGGAGCAAGATTAGTTACAACCCTTGCTCCTCCTCTCTTCCCAACTTTTTAAAAACTTCTAGTACTGACTTTTCCAAGGAAGGAACCTCAAAAATGAAAAAGTTTACAACCCTTTTACTGAGCAGCGTTTTGTTGGTTAGCGTAGCGGCTTGTTCTAACAATACTGAAAAAACAAGTGCAGATGCTCCCGACACAACCCAAGCTAGTCCCCAGGCTCCAGCGGCAGATTCGGCTCAAACGACTCAAAAAGATGCCCAAAGTGAAGTCCGCAGACAGCAGCTTAATTCTGATATCCGAGCTAAGGAACAGCGCAATAATGCCGTTAATAATGGTTCTGCTCAAAATCGAGATGAAGGGGCGCTTGCCAGCGAAGTCCGCAGCAAGTTAGAAGCCAATATTCCAGCAGGCGAGCTAGTGATTAAGGGTGAAGATAATGGCACTGTAACAGTATCCGGAACCGTGCCTACTCAGCAACAGCTTGCCAAGATTGCACCGTTGGCAAAACAGATCAAGGGTGTGAAGGCAGTGAACGTTAAGGCAACGGTTGCTCCAGCTAAACCTGACAATAGCAAGAACAATACCAATAACTCAAAAGCTCAGTAATGGTATTTCTTAGAACTCATTAGCTTTTGAGCTAATTGAGAAGTTATACCAATTCCTAGCCTAAACTAATCAGTAGCCTGTCACTTCTAAACGCTTAAAAAGTGACAGGCTATTGTGATAGAAAAGAAGTCCCAATTACCCATTACCAATTACCCATGTTGTGAGTCAAACAGCAAAATAGAGCGGTACTATGGCTAACTGTAGCTTTGGAACCAATTATGACGATTGAAGTTGTCTACCGCTTCCCACCAGGTATTGATGCCGAACGGCAAGCTAAAGTGATTGCAGTGGGGCAAACGGCTGGGACTTGGGACGCTCGTTTTTCTCATCGTGAGGAGGTATTGCGATCGCATCTTGGTGAGGTCGTTGGCGGTGTGACACAACCTGATGGTTCGAGCTCGGTCACGATTCGTTTCCCACAAGCCAATGTGGAGAATGACATTGCCAGCCTGCTGACAATGATTTTTGGCAAATATTCCATGGCAGGCCCGGCCAAGGTTACAGCCGTGCGTCTTCCCAACGACTACGGCACTCATCCCAAGCTCGGTATTGCGGGTATTCGGGAAAAACTTGGCGTATTCGATCGCCCGCTGATTATGGCAATTTTCAAACCCGCCTTGGGTCTTTCTGCTGCCGACCATGCGGTGATTTTGCAAGAGGTTGCCAGTGCAGGACTGGACATTATTAAAGATGATGAGATTATGGCGGATTTGGAGGTTGCACCGACGCTGAAGCGTTTGGCAGCCTGTCGCCAGGTACTTGATGAAGTGAAGCAACAGACAGGTCGCACTATACTCTATGCCATTAATGTTACAGGTTCTGCTCACCAATTAATCGAGAAAGCACGGTTGTTGGTGCGTGAAGGGGCCAATGCGCTGCTATTGAATGTTTTGAGTTATGGCTTCTCGGTGCTGGAGGCTCTCGCGACTGACCCGGAGATTAACGTCCCCATTTTTGCCCATCCCGCCTTAGCTGGAGCAATGTGTGCTGCCCCTGACTACGGTATGGCTTACTCGGTAGTGTTGGGAACGCTGATGGCGCATGGTGGGGCAGATGCCGTGCTGTATCCCGCCCACTATGGCAGTTTGCCGTTCGATCCGGTTGAAGAAGCGAAAATTCGCGATAATTTGCGATCGCGCAATGTCTTCCCGGTTCCGTCGGCTGGCATTCATCCCGGTATCGTACCCAAAGCCCTGGCTGACTACGGTCAAGAGGTTATTCTCAATGCTGGAACTGGGATTATGGATCACCCTGATGGGCCATCTGCTGGAGTGAAAGCTTTTTTTGAAGCCCTCGAACGAGTCCAGCAAGGTGAATCGTTTGAGCTTAATACGTTGCCAGATGGAGCGTTACGCCGTGCTGTTGAGAAATGGGGATTTAACAGAGCTTAGTTGAATTCAATTACTGACCTGAGATCGGTAACATTCACTCTGTAACTACAGCAACAAATTGCCGTTACCTTATCTATCTCCTAAGAAACACAAGGCAGAGGGCAGAAGGCAAAAGGCATAAGGGAAGAGGTGTTTCTTTCTTGCGTAACGAGGGCGAGTGCTTTCGTTGGAGGCTCATATCTATCTCATATGTGGGATGAACGCGATTGTCGTTACTACTAAAAGTGAAGACAAGTCTCTGTGCGATCAATCGGAGTTCAAGGTATTCAAGGATGGATAAGTCTCTCGTTTCAAACTACTCGTTATTGCATTTCATCTTGGAAGATCCCCCTCGCATCCCCCTTAACAAGGGGGACTTTGATGAAATTATCCGCCCTTCTTAAGGCAGGGCTGATTCGTTCTCTCAAAGTACGCCAGGGGTTGAAACCCCTGTCTCATAGCTAAAGTCCTCTAAAGAGGACTACAAAGCAATATTTCAGTCGTCTAAAGACGACTTGAGCTATTAGCCCTGCTTTGGAGGAATGGAGGGGATCGAAGGGTTTGAAAACACGCCCGAACTCATGAGTTGCGTTCCTTACGTCTAGTTACTGTTATTGGGGCAGTTGGAGGGTGAGCCAATGGAGACTTCTGAAATTAGTAATTCTGCTCCTGGAAAGCTGTCAGGACGACAGGGTTTATGGGTGGGGTTGGGGCTTGGCATCGTCTTGGCTGTTGGTGGGATGACTGTGTTGTCTCGTTTCCCGATTCGCCGTTCTGCTGCCCCCAATAAGAGTGCAACCGCAGGTAATGCTAGAAACTCAGCTATCCCTGTGAAAGTTCAGACAGTTGGCACTAGCATGACCGAAGACAGTTCCGACTTTGTCGGTTCGTTAGAGGCGCAGCAAAAAGTCACGCTACAACCGCAAACTCAGGGGCGAATTGAAGCAATTCTCGTGTCTAGCGGACAGCTAGTGCAGAAAGGGACGCTCATCGCCTCGTTAAGTTTGGATCAGACTCAGGCAAATGTCGCTAGTTCCGTCGCGGCCGCTAATGCAGCACAAGCGGCGATAGGCACTGCTCAAGCACAGCTTCAACAAGCCGAAGCGCAGCGAACTAGGGCAGCGGCGAATGTTCAGCTTCAACAGGTACAGTTCAATCGCACCCAACTACTAGTCAGCCAAGGAGCGCTGGCAACACAGCAGTTAGATATTGCAAGAACTAATTTACAAACTGCAACAGCGGATTTACAAACCACAGAGAAACAAGTTGCGGCATCCCAGGCAGCCATTCGACAAGCACAGGCAAATGCACGTCAAGCCCAAGCGGGTACTGCTGCCGCACAAGTCAATCTCAATCTCAAACAAGTTGTAGCACCGATCGCTGGCGTAGTCGGTGAATTTCCCGTAAAACTGGGAGATTATGTCAACACTGGACAAACCATCACCACCATCACACAAAACGATGCGCTGGATCTCAATCTTTCTGTACCTTCAAATCGATTGAAGCAACTACGAATTGGATTGCCCGCTCAGTTGCTCGATCCCACTACACAGCAATTAATTGGTACGGGCGCAATTAACTACATTTCTCCAACCGTGAATTCTAATCAGCAGTCGATTTTGAGCAAGGCACGCTTTGCGAATCCACAAGGACGACTGCGCGATGGGCAATACGTTCAAGCCCGCGTCATTTGGAATCGACAACCAGGGATATTGATTCCCACCGTCGCCATTTCTCGGATTGGCGGACAAAGTTTTGTATTTGTCACCGAAAACAAGACCGTAAACGGCAAACCGCAGCTCATTGTGCATCAGCGTTTAGTGCGCCTCGGTGACATTCAAGGCTCGAATTATCAAGTCCTCTCAGGACTTCAACCGGGCGAAACGATCGTAACCTCTGGCATTCTCAAACTTCGAGAAGGCACACCCATTCAACCGCAATCTTAAAGCCAGAATCCCTATGATTTTGTCGATCGCGAACACATTTATCAAACGCCCGGTTTTAACTACCGTTTGTACCCTACTGATTCTGATTGTGGGGGCTGTGTGTATTCCGTTGCTACCGCTCAATTATTTGCCCGATATTGCGCCGATTCGCGTTCAGGTTTCAGCTTCGTATACTGGAGCGGATGTGGGAACGGTCGAAAGTGCAGTAACGACCACGCTGGAGCGACAAATTAATGGTGTCGAGGGACTGCAATACATGACCTCGAACAGTTCAGCAGGCAGTAGCCAAATCTCGGTGTATTTCGGAGCGCAGACTGATAAAAACATCGACCAGGTAAACGTGCAGAATCGCCTTGCCCGTGCTACGCCTCGCTTGCCAACGACGGTGCAACAACTGGGTGTGACAGCCCAAACGGCGTCTACCAGTATTTTATTGGTCTATACGTTTTATTCAGAAAATAATGAGTATGACCCGCTCTTTATTAGTAACTATATTGACCTGAATTTGCGCGATCAACTGCTAAGAACACCGGGAGTTGGCGACCTGACGATTTTTGGTGAACGGCGGTATGCGATGCGGTTGTGGCTCGATCCAAATGCATTGGCGAGTCGGCAATTAACCGTGACAGATGTCGCGACGGCACTGCGATCGCAAAACATTCTCGCCGGAGCGGGAACGTTGGGTCAACAGCCTGTGCCTCCGGGTCAAAGTTATGAAATTCCGCTGCGAGTCAATGGTCAGTTTAGAGATGCGTCAGAGTTTGAGAATCTTGTTATCAAAGTAGGAAGTGATGGTAACTTAACTAAACTCAGGGATGTGGGTCGTGCTGAACTGGGGAGCGAGACATACGCTAGTAATGCGAGAAATAATGGCAAGCCTGCAGTTGGCATGGCAATTTATCAGTCACCTGGCAGTAATGCGCTAGATGTTGCTCAAAACATTGAGGCGCAGATGAATGACCTGATGAAAGACTTTCCGCCAGGATTAAAAACCCGAATCGTTTATGATACCGTTGGTTTTGTGCAAGCGTCGCTCGAAGAAGTGTTGAAAACGCTTGTTGAAGCGATCGTGCTTGTCGTGTTGGTGATTTTTCTGTTTCTACAAGATTGGCGAGCAACGATTATCCCACTGGTTGCAATTCCTGTTTCCCTAATTGGCGCATTAGCATTTGCTTACGTATTTCGATTTTCACTGAACAATTTAACGTTATTTGGACTAATCTTA
>DATNPC010000507.1:0-2319 GCA_036703375.1 Allocoleopsis sp. | reverse complement strand
AGCCAGTAGTGAGGGTTCTTTTAGAGCCACTACTTCACCCGATGACGCTGTAAAGAGTGCTGGGTTATCGCGGTCTGGCTCGTAGGAGACACCACGCTTTCTTAGAAGCCCTGGGAAACTATAGGCAGAGCCAATTTTATTACCTGCGACTTTCACCCCATCTAACTCAAACGCGATCGCCTCTTTAAAAAGTCCGAGGGTGCTGAACTGGGGGTGGACAATAACGCCCTGGTGCTGCAACCGACCAATCAACTGTGTAACGGTGGGGGAATCAGAGCAAGCTTCATCTATAAGAGAAGCGAGCCGCTGCTTTACTGTAGGGAAGCTGCTGTTGTGGTGTTTCTGTTTCTGGGTAGGGGCACGGCGGTCAGCAACGGTTGTCGAAATGCCTTTTTCCTCAACTTTTTGGGCAACCCGCGAGTTGCTGCAAGGAGTAGCCTCTAAGCTAAACTCTTTCTCCAACTGCCGTACTATCACTTCGCTGCGGCGGTAATCCCACGAATCGGAGACAACCGACCCATCCATCCTGATGCGGCTGGCAATAATATGGATGTGTTCGTGAAGAGTGTCGTGGTGACGGGCAATTAAGTACTGGCTGCACGACAACCCCTCGCCCAGGAACTCCATTCCTTTTAGCCAACGGCGAGCGATCGCTACATACTGTTCATCCTCCAAGTGTTCGTGATACTCTCCCTTCAGGTGGTCAGCGCTCCGATGGGGAATAGATATGATGATATGCCCACAGGCTCGTTTCAGGTTGGGTCGAAGCCTTCGAGCTGCTGCGAACTCGGCGGCTAGCTGTCGGGGTGTCTCTCCACCCATGTTTGTGTCGATAAGGGTAGACTTTTCTTTCCCCAGGACATACTCTAGCGTACTCCGGAAGCTGGCGTTCTTTTTCTGGTTGACAATCAAGCCTAATCATCCTCCGATGTGTTGGAAGCACCTACCAGGCTTATTTGAGTAATGCTCAATAGCTCAATCAGTTCAAGCAGCGTGTCAGCTATTGTTGGGAGTTTTTTTGCTAACTGCCTCAGATTGACATTAATAGAACCTAATTCTTTATAAAGCTTCCAGTTGATTACCGGGGGTGGCGGGAGCTGTGTAACCTGAAGGAGCAGTGCTGCCCTCCTTATAAACTGTGGGATAGTTACTTTGGCTTTTCGTGCTTTTTGCTTTATCGTCTCGTACTCGTCAGGTGCCAGTCTGACACTGAGCCTGCGCTCTGATTGACTCTGACCCACCTTTCTGGATTCTATTGGCAAGCGCAAATAGTCGGCTGTTTCTAACCCAGTATTGATTTGACTCAGTAGATCAGACAGCCTTGAATTGAGTTCTTTGACTTTATCTATATATCGGCTTGGGTCAATATCAACACTGATTGCGGCATTGACCTTATGAGTTGCCTGATTCAGGTCAATACCAAGTGAGTTTAATTCTTTATAGAGCTGCTCATTGAGTAATGGCGGTTCAGGAGGACGTTTCACTTTTCGCGTCAGCGCACGGAAGCGGATTAGTTCGCTAACGCTGACATTACTGTCATAAGCATTACGCTGGAGTTGCCCATACTCGGCGAACGAAAAAGCTACAGGTTGTCTTATGCTGCGTACTACACCATCGCGGCGCTTTTTGGGTCTGGGCATGAACTTGTAGTGAAATGTAAGTAAAAGTAATACAAACGAAAAAATGCTTATCTGCCGAAGCCCTCTGCAAGAGCCAGCCGTCGCCGTCGTCCCAAAGGGACGTTATGTGCGTAAGCGCATATAGGCGAACATGGCTGGCGTATAACCGGGGCAGGGTGCTGTATGACCAGACGGAGTGTTCTAAGAGCGGCTAACCCCAATCTACCGGGAATTTTTTCGCCTGGGTCGGGACTTAAAGTGCAATCTATCTCTAGACTGAAGTCAAAAAATTGGCTTTTTGAGTCTTCATATTTCTTCTCTATCTTGGGTTAGACGAAGACTCCTCATTTTTGGTATCGCTACACAACCGTTTTTCAAAAAGTTGACTACTCCTAAGGTTAGAGGACGAGGGAGAAATCCCATAACCATGCGGGTTATAGCGATTGAAAAATTTCTTCCTCTAACTCAAGACAAATAGATCTTTGGAGAGACAAAGTGTTAGGAATTTGTTAGATGAATTTGGGTTAATTTCCGGTCACTTCCAGGTCAAGTTACGGCTACTTTGTGGTTCTTTTCTGGCCAAGGTAACTGATATTAAGTCTCAGTTAGAGTGCCTAACTAGGCCTGAAATGTCTTCTCACAGTACCTTTCGTGTTGTAAGAGTGACCACAAGGTGACCGAAGAATGACCACAGGGTGAC
>DATNPC010000506.1:0-17835 GCA_036703375.1 Allocoleopsis sp. | reverse complement strand
GCAACCACGCCTACGACCTGATCCGTCGCGAAAGTGCTCAAGGTCGTCAAGCCTATATTGTGTTGCCTTTGATTGAAGAATCGGAAAAGCTAGATGTCCGTTCTGCCGTTGAGGAACATCAGCACCTTTCTGAGACGATCTTCCCAGAATTTCAGGTCGGGCTACTCCACGGTCGCATGAGTTCTGCGGAAAAGGATGAGGTACTGAACGCATTTCGGGATAACCAGACTCAAATCATTGTCTCGACAACTGTGATTGAAGTCGGCGTGGATGTTCCCAACGCTACTGTGATGATGATTGAAAATGCCGAGCGTTTTGGACTATCTCAGTTGCACCAGTTACGGGGTCGTGTCGGTCGTGGTTCTCATCAGTCGTTCTGTCTCTTGATGAGTAGTTCTAAAACGGATACTGCTCGTCAACGTTTAGGTGTGTTGGAACAATCGCAGGATGGCTTTTTCATCTCGGAGATGGATATGCGTTTCCGTGGACCAGGTGAAGTGTTGGGTAAGCGCCAATCGGGATTAGCTGACTTTGCGCTGGCGAGTTTGGTAGAAGACCAAGAAGTGTTGAATTTAGCGCGAGATGCAGCGGAGAAGATCATTATCAAGGATGAGACGCTGGAGCGCTGGCCGTTGATGCAACAAGAGTTAGAGTATCGCTACTCTAAGTTAATGGGTGGTGCGATTTTGACTTGACCACTAATGCAGAGACGTGCGATTGCATGTTTCTACATTGACTTTCTACATTGACTATGTCTGCGATCGCAACTTTCTTACCAGGGATGCGGCAACTGTTTAATGCTCCTTGGCTATTTGAGGATTGAGCAATTTTATTTTTTATTTAGAACTTATTGTCTAAAGCTTGCATAAAACTGACTGATAGACCATGAGAAAGAAGTAGAACGCACAATCGTCACGTTCTCTAGTTTTCTAACTGTATGCAGAGGTGCATGAACACAACTACCAGTTGCTGACGCCGCTCAACATAGCTAATCGCTTGAGCTAACTAATCCCAAATTTACAATCAGGATGATGATGCTTACTCACAGCCCTAGCATACACAATTGTTCTACTACTTTAGAAAGACTTAATCCTCTATCCAAGTCCTTAGATAGCATCCACCTCCAAAAAGTCATTGAAAGCTTTTTTGATGGTATTTTGGTGTTAACCGAACAGGGAGACTGGGTTCAAGCCAATACTCAAGCTCGTCAAATTTGCGATCGCATCACACAGAGTAAACAACAGCCTCATGGAGTACCCGAACAGATTTGGCATGCCTGCCGAATGCTAATAGAGAGCAGCAATTTACCTCTCGATCGAGCAGGAATTCTGGAAACTGAACTCGCAACCGATCGCTCAACGCCGTTAAGAATTCGAGTGCGATCGCTAAAGCTAAGTGCAACAGCTCATCCTTATCTTCTCGTAATTCTAGAAGATCGATATCAATCCACTCAAAATCTCGCGCTGGCTGAAGCTGATAAATATGGCTTAACTCCCCGTGAGGCAGATGTGTGGTTACTGCGTCGTACCAACCACTCTCTCAAGGAGATTGCCGCTCATCTGTATATTTCCCTAAATACGGTGAAGAAGCACATGAAAAATATTCAAGCAAAGCGAGAAAGTTTGCTCTAGGCTGCTATGCCTCTAAACTGCATAATCGACATTCAGGTCAGAACTTACGCACGGACGCCACTTGTAAGGGCAATCCCCCCGTGGTTGGCCCGTTTTCGCTTAGCCAGGATTATGAATTAACCAATTGCTGAATTGGCTCAGAGGTCAACTGCTGAACATTACTAAACACGACGGTAGCGCCAGCCTTTTTGAGCGTCTGTTCGTAAGCGGTACGGCGTTCTGGTGTTTCCTGGACGTGAGGAGGTAGAACGCCAACACCAAGCCAAGACCGTCCAGGATATAGAGTTCTAGCTTTCAGAACCGTGTACATATCAGCAACCGTGTCGCCAACGTAGAGAACTGGTAGCTCAACCTCAACCCCATCTCGTTGCTCTAGTTGTTTCACGGTTGCGAATAAACCTGTCGGGTCGGGTTTTCCAGGTGCGTCCTCCATGGAAATTAGCACGGGTGACTGAAGACCGAGGCGTTTTTCCAGGACGTAGGTCGCAGAACCCCGCGTAGCGCCACTAAAAAAGCCCCAAAGGATTCCTGCGGCGGTCAGACTTTCTAGATAGCTCGGCTCTAACAGTAGCGGTTCTGTACAGATATATCCATTCCAATGGTCTGGGTCTGTACCTCGATAGCGAGACTGGAAGAAGTCCACGAGGGTGCTGTAATCGAGAGCAATTTGCGATCGCGTCTGACCTTGTGTCTCAAAGTATCGGTAAACTAACTCTTGCGAGGCTTCCCAATCGTTGTTCCAGATACCTTCTGATTTGAGCTGGTCAATGTCTACAGAGGTGGGTCGATACTTACCATCTGTAAAATGCTCTACTGTATCAGCAATCGCTCGCCGATACGAGCCACTAACATCACGCACAACACCATCAATGTCATAAATCACAATGGCTGTCGGGCTGGGAGTAGGTGTGTTTGATGTTAGATTTGTCACGTTAACCATCTCAAAACGGCTGAGTGTTTCTAATTCTTAGCGAGTAATCTAGGCTACATTTTAGTCACTAATCAAAGCCGTGCAGTAGAATTAATAGTTGCACCGTAATTGCAGTGAGCCTGGGATTTTCTGGAGGTTTAATTGTCGAAGTTTCTTTTAAAAGTTCTTTGGTTAGAGGAGAATGTAGCTCTAGCCGTCGATCAGGTCGTTGGCAAAGGCACTAGTCCTCTGACCTCTTACTTTTTTTGGCCCCGGAATGATGCCTGGGAACAGCTAAAAAATGAATTGGAAGCGAAGCACTGGATTTCTGAAGCCGATCGCGTCGAGCTCCTGAACCAAGCCACTGAAGTGATTAACTACTGGCAAGAAGAGGGCAGACGGCGTCCGATGTCTGAAGCTCAGGCTAAATTTCCTGAAGTCACGTTTACTGGTAGTGCTTAAGTTAAGTCCAAGTCGCCCAGTTGATTTTTCTGCTCTCCCCAGAGCGGGAGAAGGCAAAAGAAAAAATTTCCTCTTTTCTTTTGCCTTTTTATTTTGATGTTTCAAACCATTCCACCAGCAGCTTGAAAGCGAGCGCGTGCTCGTTTCAAGGCTTGAGTCGCCTGGATTTTTTCCTGGCGATTTTCGCTGGTTTGGACTTGGTTGAGACGAGTTTGAGCTTGGTTAAACGCCTCACGCGCTGCGTCTTTGTCGATCTTGTCACCGCGCTCGGCACCATTCACCAAAATCGTCACTTCATTATTTTCGACTTCGGCAAATCCACCCATTAACGCGATCGCTACCCACTGTTTGCCAGGACGGACTCGCATCACGCCGATGTCCAAAGCTGATAGTAGGGGAGCATGACCGGTCAAGATACCGAGTTGACCAGTAGTGCTGGGCAGGATGACTTCCTCAGCCTCGGAATCCCAGACTGTTTTGTCGGGAGCAATTACACGAACAGTTAAGGTCATCGGTTAGTTGTTAGTTGTTAGTTTACCGTTGTTAACGCGGGGTAGGTATGGCCCACCCCACTTAAGGACTATTTACCCGCTTTGATTTTCTCGGCTTTGGCAATTGCCTCGTCAATGCTGCCAACCATGTAGAACGCTTGCTCGGGCAGCTCATCCAGCTCTCCAGAGAGAATCTTCTTGAAACCGCTGATGGTTTCTGCCAGCGTTACATACTTACCAGGAGAACCCGTGAACACTTCTGCCACAAAGAAAGGCTGTGACAAGAAGCGTTCCAACTTCCGGGCGCGAGCCACGGTGAGCCGGTCATCTTCAGACAATTCATCCAAGCCCAGAATCGCGATGATGTCCTGGAGTTCTTTGTAGCGCTGAAGTGTTGCCTGAACAGCACGAGCCGTGCCGTAGTGTTCGTCGCCCACAACGCTAGGTTGCAGCATGGTCGAAGTCGAACCTAGGGGGTCTACTGCGGGGTAAATCCCTTTAGCAGCCAAACCACGAGACAACACCGTCGTTCCATCTAAGTGAGCGAAGGTGGTAGCCGGAGCGGGGTCGGTCAAGTCGTCGGCTGGGACGTAAACGGCTTGAATGGAGGTAATCGAACCTTCTTTGGTCGAGGTAATACGCTCTTGCAGATCGCCCATGTCGGTACCCAACGTTGGCTGATATCCCACCGCAGAAGGCATCCGACCGAGTAGTGCCGATACTTCAGAACCCGCTTGCACGAACCGAAAGATGTTGTCGATGAACAGCAGTACGTCCTGTTTGTTCACATCCCGGAAGTACTCCGCCATCGTCAGAGCGGCCAAGCCCACACGCATTCTAGCTCCAGGTGGCTCGTTCATCTGACCGTAGACCAGCGCGATCTTCGATTCGTTGAGGTTTTCTTTATTAATAACCCCGGACTCGATCATTTCGTTGTAGAGGTCATTGCCCTCACGGGTGCGCTCTCCCACGCCGCCGAACACAGACACGCCACCATGCTTGGTTGCAATGTTGTTGATCAGCTCCATCATGATGACCGTTTTACCAACACCCGCACCGCCGAATAGACCGATTTTGCCACCACGCCGATAGGGAGTCAGCAGGTCGATCACTTTAATTCCGGTTTCAAACACAGAGGGTTTGGTTTCCAGCTCCGTGAATTTAGGAGCAGGACGGTGAATCGGGAAGGTTTCCTGAGTATCGACGGGACCTCTGTTGTCTACAGGTTCGCCTAGGACGTTGAAAATTCGACCCAGGGTTGACTTACCGACTGGTACAGTAATGGCAGCACCTGTGTCTGTCACTTCCATGCCGCGCACCAGACCATCAGTAGTACTCATGGCAACGGCTCGTACTTGGTTGTCTCCCAAAAGCTGCTGCACCTCACAGGTGACGGAGACATCTTGTCCAGCTTGATTCTTGCCTTGAATTTTCAGGGCATTATAAATTTGCGGCATCTTGCCGCTAGCAAATTCAACATCGACAACCGGGCCGATGATTTGGGTAATAACGCCAATATTCGCCTTTTCTGTGGTGGTGACCATGCTGTGCCTAACTTTGTGAAGCTATCTTTCAGATTGCGGAAAACAGTCTTAACATTTAGCAATGCCATTTCCAGATTACCACTGAAAGGATGCCCAATCTCGCTCAACAGTGTTCAGTGAGCAGTGACCAGTGACCAGTTGGTGGCTTCCTAATCGACTGACTGCGATTTCGACTGGGAGAACGCGATCGCATGGTTGATCGGGTTAGGTTTTATGATTTTTGATGACGCTTCAATCCGCTCCCCACACCAAACGCACTCAATGCCAGAAGTCCCAGCGCTGAACTGGGTTCTGGTACTGATTGAGTAGGAATGGTCTGATTTGCCACAGTTTGAACGGTAAATTGACTATACGCGTAACCGCCATTGCCATCCGCGACTTGTAAGCTAATGAGGTGAGTTCCTGCATCCCCAAACGACCACTCTCCATCCATACCAGTAAAATCATCGTAGACGCTGTCATTATTCAAGTCCCAAGAATAAGTGAGGAGGTCGTTGACTCCTGGATCGGTTGCAGTGGCAGTAAAATCAAACGCCTCGCCTACATTGACCGTCAAATCTCCAGTCAGGTTGGTAATGCTTGGAGGGGCATTCAACACCGTCAGCGTGGCAGTTTTTCGACGACTAAAAGCGCGATCTTTATCCCTCGAAATCGCTGTAAAATCATACGTACCCACATCGGTAAAGGTACCCAGAGTTGTATACATCCAACGCGTTCCTGAGGTTTTAGGATTAGTCCCAACTTTCTTGCCATTGATAAAAAACGTCTCCCCATCTGCTCCCGGATCTCTAGCCGATAGCAAGGCTGATACCGATTGACCTTGGTAAATGACGTTACTTGAAAGGTGGAAGCGAGTAAGTTTGGGAGGAACGTTCAAGACAGTCAGACCGCCATTGACAGGAGCGCTCACGCCACCATCTTTGTCTACGGCATAAGCTGTATAAGGAATGTAACCATTATCGGCAAAGTAGCCTAGGTTAGCGTTCACCGAACGGGTGCCTGAGGTGCTGGCATCGGTACCCACATAATTGTTATTCAAAAAGAACGAGATGGAATCTGCTCCTGGATCGGTGGCAGAGATATAGGCCGAAGCAGAGCGACCCTCGTAAATAGTCGGGATATTTAGGTTAGTAACGGTGGGAGGAACGTTTAAAACCGTTAAGGTTTTAGTAACGGGAGTACTGTAGTTGCCCTCCTCGTCTCTTGCCTGTGCCGTGTAAGTAAAGGTACCGTTATCGGGAAAGTATCCTAGATTAGCGGTTTGTGTCCGAGTACCAGAGCGATTGAAATCCGTTCCCTGATTGGCAGCATTCAGAAAAAATGTAATTGCCTGATTGCCGGGGTCAGTTGCAGACAAAACCGTAGAAGCTGACTGTCCCTCGTAGATTGTGGGTAGGGAGAAATCGACAGTGGGCGGAGAATCTGCTGCTACTGGGTCTTTCGGTTTCACAGGGTCACTGCTGCTGCCGCTATCGGTATCAGCACGGAAAACCAATTGCCCTGTAAATCCAGTGTCCCAGTATAAGGACAGCGTTCCGAACAGGTCGCCCTTTGAAATATCGATTGGGTCCGAGTAGGCAAAAGAACTGGGACTTTGTCCAGATTTCGCTTCAAAAGACCAACCTTCAGCTGAACCGTCTGTTTGCAGTGGACCGTGCAGATAAGGATAGGTATCAAAAACAGTGTTGCCAGGAATTGCTTGAATCACCAAGGAGGTAATATCTTGACCCGAATTGGTCAAAGTCCAGGGTGAATTGTAGCTATCTCCTGATTCGGTCAGAGACCAACCCGTACCAAACACTCCTCCAGAGTGAGCGTCTGTAGGTCCCCAGATACTAGTCTGAGAACTGCCATCCAGGAATGAGGCAGTTACTTTCATCCCACTCATTATGTTTCCTTCGGTTCGGAATCCAGTGAGAGTGGTAGCCGATGCGGGAGCCGCCATGGCTCCTAAGAGAATGAATGCTGTTCCAATGAGTGGAGTGGAGTAGTGTTTCAACCAAGAGCTAGTCATAGGACTTCTCGCTGCTCTAAGGGTAGATGTGGAAGATATGGGGGTATTTAGTTTACCCGTGTTTTGTATTTCGCACCCAATCCTTTTCTCAAGAACACTCGCTACTTTGTTGTTGTACAGGTAGATTTTTGATTAGAAATACCGCTCTCCTGTCTCAAGATTAATGTTTACTGGCACTAACCTTTATGGAATGAGGGAATTGGACGGAGTTCAGCGGCGCGGCCATTGACCGAGATCGTGCGGTTGGGAAAACTGCTGGAAATTCAAGCTCGCTGAAATTGCGAGTTTCGTTACTTGAGAGAGAAAATTATTCTTCACTCTAATTAGAGCGTTAATAGTTCGTGTTCGTCAATTCTTATCAATAAAATTTTTGGAAACGGAAGCGATAACTACCTCTTGTTCTGACTCTGGCACTTGCCTCCCGCGCTTTTTTGAGGGGAAATGCCAGGATAATTTTTTGTTAGAAACGAATAAAGATAGAAGGTATGAGGCGTTGCTAGGAGAAATGTGAAGAATCTGTTAAAAGATTAGAATTTTTTATAAACTTATTATCGCTTGGGAGTTAGATACTCGTTAGGAGGAAGACTCACCTCCAACTCCCACACGCGATCGCTTTTTAAGGCATGAGGATTAAATAACTTCTGGAACTGCGTGGGTTGATATCTTGCCTGACCCGGACAACGAGATGGCTATCCTACATTATTTAATCCGCTATCCTCAGTCGATTCCTGGCTTGCTTCCTCTAGGGAAGGAACTGGCGGTTCTTCCTTGACTCGCCGGATGGGAAGATTGGCAATCAACGCCGTTGCGCCTTCGCTGCTCTCCAAGGCAAACTCTATCCCTTCTTTATCAATTTCAACGTAGCGAGAAACGACTTCTAGGATTTCATTACGCATGGATTCGACCATCACAGGAGTGAGGTCAGCTCGGTCATGGGCAATGACAAGTTGAAGGCGGCGTTTGACCTCCACCCGACTGCTACTGGCACTAGTCCAGGGAAAAAGTCGTTCCAGAAGTTCGGTAATCATGGGCTTGTTGGGAGTGGTGAGGATTCACGGTAAGGGGTAAGGCAGGATGAAGAGTACGGGTGTCGAGTACTCCAGACAGGAGGGTAGAAACAACCCAAAGAACGTTGCCCTTAGTTAACTTCGGAACAGTCGGCGACGGATACGGTTGATGATGTTATCGTGCTCTGCCATTAAGTCTAGGAAGGGAACTTTCTCTCCTTCTAAGCGCCGAGCAATGTTGCTGATGGCAATTCCAGGCAGAGGAATTTGTTCTGCCAAAACCAACGGTTCGCCTCGGTTACTGGAGACAATAACACGCTCATCGTCAGGGATAACGCCAATTAAGGGAATGGCGAGAATTTCCTGGACATCTTGGACGGACATCATCTGATCGGCCTGTACCATTGCCGGTTTCAGACGGTTGACAATCAGGTGAATGCGCTTGATGCTTTGGGCTTCTAGTAGACCGACCACTCGGTCAGCATCCCGCACGGCAGCAATTTCTGGCGTGGTGACAATTAAGGCTTCCGAGGCAGCTGCGATCGCATTTTGGAACCCCGTTTCAATTCCTGCTGGGCTATCAACCAAGATGTAATGAAACTTCTCGGCTAACATGCTCAGTAGCTTTTTCATGTGGGCAGGGTTCACGACTTCCTTCATGCGGCTTTGGGCAGCAGGTAGCAACACCAGTCCCTCTTGGCGCTTGTCTTTGACCAAGGCTTGCTCTAATCGGCATTGACCAGCGATCACATCAATGGCGGTGTAAACTACCCGATTTTCCAGCCCAAGGAGCAAATCTAGGTTTCTCAGCCCAAAATCTGCATCGACCAGAGCGACTTGGCGACCCAAACGAGCGAGCGCCATACCTAAGTTAGAGGTAACAGTAGTTTTACCCACCCCTCCTTTACCGGAGGTGATGACAATAATGCGACTCATGAATTCAACAATAAGTGGGTCTTAGCAAAATCAGCGGCTCTAGCAATACGAATTCCTTCTGGTGCTACATAAGCTACCTCGGGATAAAACTGAGACGGTGCTGTTTCCGGTGCTCTGGCTACAGCATCAGCAATCCGTAGCTGGGTGGGTTCCATTTGCAGTGCCATAATTCGACAGTTTCGATTGCCGCTAGCACCGGCGTGAGCCACCCCACGTAGACGCCCCCAGACAAAGATATCTCCTTCTGCGACTACTGTACCGCCCGGATTTAAGTCTCCTAATATAACAATAGTTCCGGGGTGACGAATTTCGACACCCGAACGCACTGTTACTTGCAAGTATAGAGGTTCTGCCAGCAACTGAATGGGTTCTGTTGGGCTTTGATTGAGCGAATAACTGGGAGACGATTGTTGCTCTACAGAATAACCAGCAGCGGCTGCCGCAACAGCAGTCTGGCGTCGCGTCGTATAAACCTGCTTCAGCTGTAATTGGACTTCACCCAGCGCATCCGCTATCTCCTGTAACTTCATGGCATCCAATAGTTGGTCTTGAGCCATTAAGTGTACGGCAGCGTTTGCTTGCCAAAACCGTTCGCCAGCATTCAGGCGAAGCTTCAGTTGCTGCCATAGATCTGACCAACCGGCAGCAATTAGCGTTTCTGCGGCTGGCGGTAAGATTAACAACAGCCGTTCTCCATCGCTGGTTAAGCGAACTTGTTCCTGGCGATCGACTGCCGAGTCGCTTGGGGAAACCGTTGAAACGAGTGAGTGTTGGGCAGAATCAGAGGTCATGCAACGACAGGTTTTAAACGTCGGCTCGCCCGACTAGACTAAACGACATCGTACCCTAAGAGCAAGTTCCGGTCGAGAATTCACCCTCACGTTTAACTTGCATACAATGCTCCAGAAATTAGGGCATTTTTTATGAAGGGATATATAGTTTACCGAAATGATGGACGCGGCGATACCGTTGCCTCAAATTCAACTGAAAAGCGATCGCGTCAGTGGAGGTTAAAAGTAGGCTTCTTCGCTAGAAAAACTCAGCAAGCTTGATGGATCGCTAGTTAACAGGATCGAGCCGTTCGGTAAAATTGCGCCACCAAAGTCAGCTCCAGTTACATCCGCTCCTGTGAGGTCGGCTCCACTCAAGTCAGCCCCGCGTAGGTTTGCGCCTTGTAAATTAGCCTCCCGCAGGTTGGCCCAAACCAAGTCTGCCCTTCTCAAATCTGCCTGACGTAAATCGGCTTTCCGGAGATTCACGCCTGTGAGGTTGGCTTTGTTGAACGCGGTTTTCTCAAGCTTTGCCCAGCTCAAGTTTACTCCCCTGAGATCGGCATTGCTGAGGTTTTCGTGACTCAGGTTTGCCCCGCAAAAATTGCGTTCTTTAAGAGCATAGCGGTCAAGCAGTTGCTCGGCAGATAGGTTGAGAAACCTTGTTTTGGGCAGTACAGTCGTGTTGTTAGGGAGAGCAACAGGCGCTTTTACTTGATAACGAATGCCGCGATCGACGAATTGCATATATTTTGTTCCTGAGGAATTAACACCAGTTAATCCTCCGGCATCTGTCTCAGCGGTGAATTGAGGCAAATCGCGATCGCGCGTGAATCGTAGCCGTTTAAAGTATGACGCGATACTGAAGCGGGCGTGACTGGAATTCATCCTCCAAAGTGACATGCATCACTCATCAACTAGGGGGTTAATTTTGCCTCCACACCACTCAAGCGTCGGTAAGTCGTGGCTAGAGCTTCAGCATCTCCCACATTACCTGGAAAGAGTACCACGGGCAGATCGGGAAACTGGGGATGATCGGCTGGTGTCCTAACCACTGAACAGCCAGGGATAATCTGACCCAGTAGCCGTGCCGACCTTAAAGCCAGACCCGTACTTAAAACATCATTGGAGGTAATCCCTCCCTTACTAATTAAAAATCCAATATCGGTCGGCAAGCCTCGCACGATATCCATTAATAACGCAGAAACCGCTAAGCCAAACGCCAGCCGCGTCTCGACATCCTTGAAGACGAGTTCTTCTCGACTGGTATAAACGACAGGTGTCTCCAGCGCCGAGTGAACCTTTTGGATGCGTTCTGTAATCTTTGCCAACAGCTCAGCTCGTTGCGATTGAGAACCAGAAAGCAAATGCGCCACATCCACTTCAACACCGACAATTCCTGGCTCTTGCAGAAGGCGCTCTAGCTGCTGGGTTGTCTTCTTAACATGAGAACCCACAATCACTGCCCCTGGTTTACCCTGCCGCACGTACTGAGCCATGTCTGCTGCGGCTACTGGCTGAGGTCCGAGGCTAGCAAGCGAGGTTAAGATACTGGCAGCGCTCCGAAATAGAAAGTGTTTGCCTTCAGATGCAGCGGTTAGGATATCTGCGGCAAACTGGTCTAAGTCCGCTTGTGTTTCCCCATCCACAACACAACATTGATTGCCCGTGAGGTGGCGCAGCCGCTCTAAACTCCCTTTACGAATATCCTCTAGTAAAAATCGCTCTACAGCACCAGCCTTGATGCGACCGTTGGTTTTTTCTTCAACATAATCTGGCAAGTAGCTGTAGTGATAACTAAAGACTGAGTCTCGCGCAAACTCAGTTTCATGCACGGGGGTCGGGACACCATCAATAATCAGGTAATGCACGCTATCACGGGTGATTCGTCCACCTTCAAAGAAGGCGGGGACTAAGAAATGAGCGTCGAACGGCCCCACTTCTTCGGCAATGACATCGGTTTCGACGGGGTAGTGTCCCCGCAGCGTTGAATCGGAACGACTGACTACCAAGAAATCGTTGATTTTCTCAGCGTCCAAAGCGATTTTAAGGTTGTGACACACGTCTTGAGTTACAGAAGCGGCTTGTTCTGGGGTAAGAGCGCGGGTATTCGTGAGGACAAAGAAGATGGGGGAGTCATCCCGAAGTCCTAGCCGCAACGTCTCCACATCCCAACGAGTTAGTAGTAGACAGCTGTGAACGGTCTGGGAACCAGTGGGGTCATCATCCAGAACAATAATCTTGGGTTTTGCGCTCATCGGAAATTTAAGCTTTATTGTTCGAGTGTAGAGGAATGCTTACACCGAGGTAAGAGGGCGATCGCTTTTTCCCTCTCTCTCTAAAAAATTACCTTGGAGTTCCCTAAGACGATCGCTATTTAGTCAAACCGTGTTCGAGAGCATAGCGTACTAACTCAGTTCGGCTATTGGTTCCTGTTTTACTAAATAGGCGACTGACGTATTTCTCAACGTTGCGAACGCTGGTTTCCAGGCGTCGGGCTATTTCCTTATTCATCAACCCTTCAGCGACCAAATCCAAGACGCTTTGCTCTCGTGGTGTAAAGTCAATGCGAATTGGCGGTGGTGTTTGTGCGATCGCACCGCGCTGATCTAACATTGCCCGAATAGCGGCAATTTGTTGGGCAATTTCTACTAAATCAGTATTGCTAGACGTTTCCCCTGCTGTTGCCGTGCGGCGTTCTAATAAGTTCTCAACAATCGCCACCAATTCATCGGGATCGAATGGCTTGGGTAAGTAAGCATCAACACCAGCCTGATAGCCCTGAATGCGGTCTGTAGTCATGCCTCTAGCCGTGAGAAATATCACTGGCAATGCCTTAAACCGAGGGTCATCTCGCAGCTTCTTCAGGAACTGATACCCATCGACTTGAGGCATCATGATGTCAGAAATCACTAAGTCGGGCGTTTTTTTCTGGAGCATCTGCCAAGCTTCATCAGCATTACTGGCAACTTGCACGTCAAACCCACCCACTTCTTGCAAATATTCTTTGACCGATACACGAACGCCTGGTTCGTCGTCTACCAGTAATAGTTGTCCTGACATCTACCTTCCTTCACCTTTTTCAGTGAACCGTGAGCAGTGAGCAGTGACCAGGCAAGTTGTACGAGTACCGCGAGTACTAGAGTTCCCACGGTGAGTGGGGAAGGCTCTAACGTGGGTTTAATCCCCCGTCATCAACTTTAGTCACTAATAACTGTTTACTGGTTACTGTGAATGATACTCCTTTCAATTTAGCGAAAATTGTTGATTTATGTACCTCAGCAGGCTTAATATCCTTCTCCTGGTGCATTTTTCAACCATTCAATTTCTCTGGCTTTGTCAGGTAGCTGAGCGTCTCGTTGCCCTACCGTGCGAGCCCAAGCACCCAGGAGACTAATCGGCGTACTCAGAATGTCGATAGGAGGAGTCTTGAGTGCGATCGCTTTTATACTATTCATCGGTAACTCTTTGAGCAACCAGCGACTGAGCAGATACAGATACTCTTGAGTGGTTTTTTCTCGCATCAACTCGACGCCATGCAGTTCGTGTAAGTAGCGGTTAGAGCAACCGTACCGACGCCACTGGCTTTGGTACCCTTGGAGAGTGGAACGATTGCGGTGTTGGACGACGGCTGTTGGGGCAAACTGGAGCTTCCATGAGGTTTGCTGTTGGACGCGCCAGCACAAATCGGCATCGCCGCCAGTCGTCAAGTAAGGACGGAATAAGCCTACCTGTTCGAGTACCTGCCGCCGAACGGCTAGATTAGCGGTTTGACCGTAGGGGAGAAAGGGATGGTTTAAGGTATGCTGCTGGGATAAGACCTTGTGGCGCTCGGCGTGTTTTTCCAGAAGTGTTTTACCCGGTAGAGCGACAATCTCACCCGCTACAATCCCGATACTAAAGTCAGCAAAGGGTAAAATGAGTTCTTCTAACCAATTGGGTTGAGGACGACAGTCGGCATCGGTGAAGGCGATAATTTCACCGGTGGCTGATCGAATACCAGTGTTGCGGGCGGCATATGAGCTTTGAATCCGATTTTCAGTTAGGGATCGCAGTGTAATTCCTGGAGATGCTGATTCTTGAGCGGCTTGTTGGATCAGATTGCTGGTGCGATCGCGACTCCCATTATCCACTAACAAATACTCTCCCCGGTCAGTTGGATAAGTTTGCGATCGCAAACAGGTTATCAACTCCGGTAAGTCAGCTTCGCCATTGTAGATTGGCACAATTACTGTTACTGCAAGCACTAGGAAACTAGCCTTTGATGTATGGAGTCTTCAATTGGCGCTAATGTCTTGCCGTGCGCCTCTACCATCCTGTTTATCACACACAATTGAGAACTGCTATAAATCCAAATGATATGATGCGCTTACATACAATGGGCAAAAAGAAATTCCCTCCCCGATGCGGGAAGGGAATTTCTAGAATGATGGAATCGATATTCTAAGTTCTGTTAGGCCGTTCGTTTTAAAATCCTTTAACTACCGATTTTTATAGCCAAACACAATAGAGCCAGAATCGCGTTGGTGATATAGAAGACTCCAACAATCTGCGTTTCTGTCCAGCCACTGAGTTCGAGATGGTTATGAAAGGGTGACATTTTAAACAGACGTTTGCCAATGCCATTCGGTCCTTTCGTAGCTTTGTAGTAACTCACTTGGGCAATGACTGAGAGCGATTCTACAAAGAAAATGCCGCTGATGATAAATAATCCCCACAGGCTCTGACTCAAAAGCCCTACAGCTGCCAATGCTCCTCCTAGAGCAAGAGAACCCGTATCGCCCATAAACACCGTTGCTGGGTGGCGGTTATGGACGGTAAAGCCGAGGCAACTGCCACTGAGACAGGCGCAGAAGATGGTTAAACCCGGTGAAGTTGGGGCAATCAGGGCGGCAAGTCCTAAAAGTGCGATCGCACAGGTTCCTGCTGCCAGTCCATCGACACCATCGGTGAGATTGGTTGCATTACTTTCTGCTACCATTGCAAACACCGCCAACGGCCAAAACAGTAGCCCTAAGGGGATAATGATGTTTAACGGCAGGTGAATGCTGGTAATACTAGCGGGACCAGTCCAAGCTAACCACAGGCAGAACAGCAAGCCAACGGCAATTTGGAGAGCCAGTTTCGTGCGGGGTGAAATGCCTTTATTCGACCGTTGTCGGACAATTTGCCAATCGTCCAGTAAGCCAATTCCTGCATAGGCTAAGGTCACAATCGATACAACTAGTACCGTCGAAAAGTCTTGCCCGCTCAGGAACAATCCCGACCACACTAGAGCGATAACCACCGCTACTGGTACAAAAAATAAGCCCCCCATCGTTGGGGTGCCAGCTTTTTGTAGATGCGTTTGAGGCCCATCTTCACGGATAACCTGACCGATTTTGAGTGCCTGTAGAAGAGGAACAGCCCAGTACCCCAGAATAGCTGTAATTACAGCGCACAGCAGGAGCGGTAAGGTTATCGATCCACCTGATACAAACGGCCGTCCTGCTATCCAGTCAAGAATCAATGCTCCCAGGCTTAACCCAACTGTCAATGATTTCAGGAGTACTGTCCCGGTCAGGTTAAACGACCGCCCTGAAGTTAATTTTGCGTCAACCACAGACTTTCCATTCCTTTGTCGAACATTCCTCACACCAACAAATGCGCTGCATAGCGCTTCGACAATTCCCGTTTGACCTACGGTACTCATGGGAATCGTAACCAAAAAAGCGCTTTCACTCAACCCTTGAAAGCAAATTTACTTACAAGGCATAATCCTAAGTTTCACATCCGAGCAATTAATGGCAGAAAATTGTTGCCACCGCTACTTCATCAGGATAGACCGAGTTCTAAAGCAAAGCCAGTTTCTCCACTCACTTTGAGACTGTAAATCGCTGCGAAGTTGTATAAGCCTTGATTACTAATTTCGGCCATCTCCAATAGGAAATACATATTATTCAATTCAAGGAAGGGAAAGTTGGCTTTCCCTTGAAGAATGAAGTATTTCAGCTCCATGTTTCGAGAGGCTTTGGACTCAAATAAACTGATGCAGCAGAGTTTTAGGCTCGCTCTTGCTCGTACAGTTGCACCATATTAATCTGTGGATACAAGTGACTCCACCACTGAGTGTCTATCGCTACAATCAACTCGTGAATGTGTTGGTAGTATGCAGCTTTTGACAACTTTTTTCAGATTAGGAGTACCTAGCTCCGGATGATTATCATTAAATTCTCTGTAGGCAATCATATTTTTATATGAAGCTCTCGGGCTTTGCCAAAAGTCCTGATACTAAGCTGCCCGTGCGAGAGCGTCCTGTTGCCAACCCTATTGGTTTTTATGCCTTACCTAAAGATAAGCTGTGATACCCATCCCCACTCGCGTCATTCTCATTAGCACTCTGTTGCTATCCAACGTAGGGACAAGTCTTGCCAACGCTCAGACGCCTCCTGAACACCTCAACTGGGAGGTAACACAAAATTCAGAAATTTCACAAAATGTCAATACCCCCGATCGCGAACAAGCTCATACACGAGGAACACAACTGCTCAAGCAAGCAGGGCAACTGCTGGAGCAAGGCACAGCCCAATCTCAGCAACAAGCGATCGCAAAATACGAAGAGGCGCTGAAAATTTGGCAGGATTTAGGAGAGCGCTCCCAAGAAGCCTCCACGCTCTTAAGCTTGGGTACAGTCTACTATTTGCAAAGCAATAACCAAAAGGCACTGGACTACTTTAACCAAGGGCTAATCATCAGGCGCGAACTTAAAGACAGTTTAGGCGAAGCAATTATGCTCAATTCAGTTGCCAACGCCTACTCGAATTTGGGGCAAAAACAAAAAGCGATCGACTACTACAACCAAGCCTTACAACTGTTTCGGGCTCAAGGAAAACGCGATTTAGAAGCTAGCGTTCTCCATACGATGGGGAATGTCTACTCCAATTTAGGGCAAACCCAATTAAGCCTCGATGCGTATAACCAAGCGCTGACGATTCAACGCGCAGAAAACGATCGCAAGGGACAAGCTGAAACACTCGCCGCTCTCGGTCGAGCCTACGCCAATTTGGGTGAAAATCAAAAGGCAGTAGAATCCTTAAATCAAGCCTTGGCACTACAACGTGCCGAGAACGATCTTCCCGGACAAGCTGAAACACTGACGATCGTCGGTACGATCTACACGGTGTTAGGTGAAACTCAGTTAGGCTTAGAATCATTCAACCAAGCGTTGGAACTGCGACGTGCAGCGGAGGGGACGCTTTCCGGCACAGCATTAGCGTTCAACCGCACTCAGCAAGCGCTTACGCTGAGTGGGATGAGTGGAATTTATCGTTCGTTAGGTCAACCGGAAAAAGCGATCGCATCCTATGATCGAGCCTTAGAGCTACTGCGTAGTGCAGGCGATCGGCGGAATACGGCGGAAATCCTTAACCAAGTCAGCTTTCTCTATGACGAACTGGGCGAGAAACAAAAAGCTCTCGATTCCCTCAACGCCGCGCTAGCCATTCAGCAGCAAGTGAAAGACTTGCCAAGGGCGGCTTTTACTCTGGGCAATCTGGGCGAGATTTATCTGTCATTAGGCGAACCCCAGAAGGCACTCGATGCTTATAATCAGGCGCGAGACATTCAACGGCAAGTGGGCGATGTTGCCGGAGAAGCCAGCACTCTGAAAAGCATCGCCCAACTCTACAGCTTGTTAGGCGATTATCAATTCAGCATTGACACATACAACCAGGCACTATCGATATTTCGGACTGTAGGCGATCGCGCTCGCGAAGCCCAAATCCTGGAAAACATTGGCAGCACGTACCGCTTGGCAGGCGATAATCGCAGGGCGATCGACTACTACAACCAAGCACTGGCACTTCATCAACAACAAGGCGATCGCTTTCAAGAAATTGCCACGTTAACCAGTGTGGTGAGGACTTACGAGTCGTTGCAAGATTATACCAAAGCACTGGATGCCGCTAACCAGGTGTTATTGATATCGCGCCAAAAAAAAATTCCGTTTGGAGAGGGTGCTGCCTTTGCTATGCAAGGGAGAGTTTATCTAGCATTAGGCGATTATCAAAAAGCCCTCGACTCCTTCACTCA
>DATNPC010000505.1:0-7164 GCA_036703375.1 Allocoleopsis sp. | reverse complement strand
ACTGTCAGGATACAAAAGAAAAGATAAAGCCTTTTCTTCGCTGGGGTTGATTCTGTTTCTTTTATTCATAACTAGCGACTAGCTGCGCTCGTGGGAGGCTTTTGTCACTGTGGGCGATCGCAAACGCTGAAGCCCTGGTTTAACAACAGTTTCCCCGATTGGGCTACATTTTTGGGTTTCTATCAGAAACTCATTCTTCAAATCCTCACTTAGAAAAGCATTCAGACTTTAGCTTCGAGCGTGATTTTCCGAGACTGACAAAAGAGGGCTATGCAATTTAAATGCGCGACAGCTTACCGAACTTCACTTTCCTA
The DNA here is from genome assembly GCA_036703375.1 of Allocoleopsis sp. Lineage (GTDB taxonomy): Bacteria > Cyanobacteriota > Cyanobacteriia > Cyanobacteriales > Coleofasciculaceae > DATNPC01. Next base: position 6,850 of record DATNPC010000505.1, on the reverse strand, counting down.
TTGTCGCTAGAGAAACATTACTTTATGTAAACAGAAAAACTTCTTAACGTTTCTCAACTGGATGATTTAAATCTCTCCCAAGACGGATGCGCTGAAGACTTTTATTGACAAGTGTTACTTGAGGCAGAGCAATGGGCTGAGTATTACTTCAGCCCAAGAGAGAGGAACTATGATTGGTCGCTCCCTAAGATGAACTCAAGAGATGAATTTGAGTTTAAACAATCGGAGTGGAATTATGGCTAATCAAAAGCTTGAAGATTTACCATCAGACATTAGAGATCAGCTGGCTGACGGATCTCAACAGATTTTCCTGGCTGCCTTCAATAGCGCCCAGAGCGATGGTATGAGTGAAGAGGCTTCCCGTAAGGTTGCTTGGGACACCGTAAAATATGACTACGAGCAAGGTGCGGATGGCAAGTGGCACCGTAGACCACAACCAACCAATGCTACCCATAAAGCTGTTCCCACAGGTGGCAACTAAATAGATAGTTTTCTAGCAAAAGTCTGATTTTTGAATCTAAAGGAGATCTGTACTATTAACAGATCTCCTTATTTATTAGGAGTTTTTTCGCAACAATATTTGATTTTTGTCAATGAAGAATCAGTAACGAAATAATAAGGTTAACCAGATAATTTTAATAAATATTAACAAAAATATAGTGAATTCCGCGAAGACAAACAGTAATCATTGTGTTAAACAAAACTCCATTGCAGGAAAGGGCTATGAAAGCATTGCTACTCTGGCCGGTCATGCCGAATTCGTTCTGGTCTTATCAAGAGACATTGGATTTAGCAGGACTGCGCTCGACTAACCCACCTCTAGGATTGATTACAGTCGCCGCGATGTTACCCCCAGACTGGGAAATCCGGTTTGTTGACCGAAATGTGCGCTACGAAACTGACGAAGACTGGGATTGGTGCGACTTAGTAATCATCTCCGCAATGATTATCCAAAAAGCAGATTTTCGCGCGCTGATTCAAAAAGGAGTTGCTTTAGGCAAAAAAGTGGCAGTGGGTGGGCCTTTCCCCACATCCGTTCCAGAATTTGCGCTGGAAGCCGGAGCGCACTACTTAGTTCTGGATGAAGGGGAATGTACCATTCCCTTATTTCTAGAAGCCTTAGCTCGCAATGAGGAACGCGGTATTTTCCGCTCCGCTGAAAAACCAGATGTGACCCAAACCCCGATCGCGAGATACGATTTGCTAGATTTAGATGCCTATCTAGCGATCACTGTGCAATTTTCACGGGGATGTCCGTTCCAGTGCGAGTTCTGCGACATTATTAACCTCTACGGCCGCAAGCCTCGCACGAAAACCCCAGAGCAAATGTTAGCAGAATTGGACGTGCTCTACGAGTTGGGATGGCATCGGTATGTGTTTATTGTGGATGACAACTTCATTGGGAATAAACGCAACGCCAAAGTGTTTTTGCGGGCGTTAATTCCTTGGATGGAAGAACACAACTATCCCTTCATTTTGTTAACCGAAGCATCGCTGAATCTGGCAGAGGATGATGAACTAATTGAGTTGATGGTGAAAGCGGGTTTCACTATTGTGTTCATGGGTATCGAGACGCCAGATACTGATAGCTTGATGGGTATCCACAAAGTCCAGAATACTCGCCAAGATTTAATCGAGTCTTGCCATAAAATCACGAGAGCTGGATTGCAGATTATGTCGGGCTTCATTATCGGCTTTGACAATGAGCGTCCAGGGGCAGGAAAGAGAATACAGGAATTTGTTGAAGAAACGGGCATTCCTCAAGGCCAATTCAGCATGCTTCAGGCGTTGCAAAATACAGCGATGTGGAACCGCCTGAAGCAGGAAGGACGCTTGGTGGAGGGGATGGGGACATTCCATCAAGGGGCGATTATGAATTTTGTGCCAACGCGCCCCGTGGAAGAGATTGCCAGGGAATATATTGATGCATTCTGGCAGATTTACGAACCTATGCCATTCCTCAAGCGCACGTTCCGTCACTATATGATGATGAGGGGCTGGCGCGGTAAAACCAATCGTCCTCTAACTTGGACGGAGTGGCGTCTGTTTTTGGCCGTAGCTTGGCGGCAGGGGGTTGTGCGATCGACTCGTTTTCGGTTTTGGTGGCAGTTGGTGGCGATCGCATTCAACAAACCTCGTTTACTTTATGACTATATAACGACATTAGGTGTGGGCGAACACTTCTTCACCTATCGTCATGTAGTCAGGGCGCAGTTGCTCCAACAACTAGAAGCTTTGAAGGAGTATCAAGCAACTCAGAAGAAAGAAGAGCGTTATCAGCTTTCGGCTGTGAGTTGAAAATGAGGCTAGCCTATCTAGCGCTCTTGGGGATGTAGGACGTTCAGACGCGACAACGTACAGCTAGTGCAGCTAAAACGAAGATATGGTGCAATCAAGTGCGCCAGTTTAGTCGTTAGCCTGCACTGATTGCAAAATATGTCACATGAATCTGCACTAGCTGCATTCGCGACACGGTTACTGACACCCATCGTCGATCGCATCGAGGATGAGATCGGAGATTATGAAAGCTGGCAGCACCAGTTCTTAGAGAAGCGTTTGCGCTTGTCATTGTGGCTAGCGTTGCTCATTTTCTTGAGTTTTATCGCTCTAAATCTCATCTCTTCGCGATTGGGACTCCATTTCCTCAATCAGAACGAGCTACTCTCAGAAATCTGTGTAGTGCTGAGCGTGCTGACTTGTTTAACTCTGCTGCATACTCCGTGGGGCCGTTCTCACTTGGGTTGGATCTTTCTGAGTGCGGCCTGGGCAATTAGCCTGATGCCCCAACTGCTCAATCGGCTAGATAATGCTGTGGCACCAGAGATAGGAGTGACTTGGCTTATGGCATTCTTCACTCAGGCAACACTGATGCCAGTGCGCTGGCCTCTTCACCTCGTCTCACAGCTGAGTACCTTTGCCGCCTACTTTGGCATTCGGTGGATGCTAGGTTTACAGCTTGACGACCTACAGCCAACACCGGCTTACTTTTTTCTCACATTATTCTGGCTCTGTTCGATCTGCAACCTCTCGGTTTACCTTTACGAACGCTTGACCAGGACAGCATTTTACATCCTGAAAAAGCTAGAGGCGGAACAGGAACGTTCGGAGCGACTGTTACTGAATATCTTGCCCCAAACGATCGCAGAACGATTGAAGCACTCACCCCAAATCATTGCAGATAGTTTTCCCGCCGTTACAGTTTTGTTTGCGGATCTAGTCGGATTTACTCAGTTTGCAGAACAGATGCCACCACCTGAAGTTGTGGAAATGCTCAACCAGATTTTCTCGATGTTTGACCAACTCGCCGAAGAGCATGGGTTGGAGAAAATCAAGACGATTGGCGATGCTTATATGGTAGTAGCAGGTCTACCCGAACCGCGAGACGATCACGCTGACGCGATCGCACAGATGGCTTTGGATATGCAACAAGCGCTAATCCAATTTAACCAGCAAACGAGTCAATCCTTGAGTATTCGCATTGGCATCCACACCGGACCCGTGGTTGCGGGTGTGATTGGACTAAAAAAGTTTGTGTACGATCTGTGGGGCGATACGGTAAATACAGCTAGCCGCATGGAATCTCATGGGGTTCCGGGTTGCATTCAGGTGACAGAAGCAACCTATGAATGCTTGAAGGAGCACTATCAGTTTAAGCAACGCGGACTGATTCCAGTTAAAGGCAAGGGACAGATGATGACTTATCTGCTGATCGGAAAAAGGAATTTCCAGGACTTGATGACTGGCTGAGGTTGAAACCAATTACTTTTAATCGGTGTAGCCAGTGCGCTTAGTATGACTCAACTAGTACGGTTTACAATAACGCCTTTCACTCAATTAGTGGGACAATAAATATACACCTAGTTGTGTTTCATATGTCACTTCCGAATACTGCTTGTTGTGCCGCTGCACTCAACAAGCAACAGCAGACGAACATTTACCACTGTAATCAGTTGACCGAGCAAACCTCAGGGAACGCAGAACGGACTGAGAAGCCTAAATCCTGCACGGTCGTTGAAAACGGTCGAGTTGTCGTCAAACCCATCGTTGCCAACGAAGTTGTGTTGGATGAGGAGCCGCAGTTTAAAGAGTCTTTATCACAAAGTTGAGCATCGGTTCATCAGTAATCTCAAACTTGTTCTCAAAAATTCTCGATAGTCGATAGAAAATCGATCCCAATAAAGCGTAAAATCTAACTAAGAAAGCGAAGAGCGTTCGTCAATTAAGGAACCCCAGCGCTGTCTGACGCTAGGGCAATGGTTAGAGGGCTAATTGGCGCTGCGATCGAGAGAGCGTCAATTAGATGCTCTAGCATTATGGCAGATAAGTGCTAACTGAGCGATTAAGCTTTGTCTACTAGTTCTCATCTTTCCAGAGAACTCAGGAAATCCGCTGCAATATCTCAACTGCACAATATCAACTTAGGTTGCGTGTCATAAGTGCTAAGTTCACCATTCTAAAGTTCGCAATCCTCTAGGCGCGAGAAGAGACAGTCAACTTCAACTGCCCCCTCAACTCCCACAAACTCGATCGCCCCAGTTCCCCATCCGATACTCATCCCTAAAGGGAGATGTCCCAGAGCGGCATCTGAAGAGAAGGTTAGCTCACAATAGAGTTTCCAGTTCTCATTCTCGCGCCAACCAACGCGATCGCCAAATTTTTCATACACAGCTAAGTTATACACTCCGGGTTTTCCGCCTTCGTCTTTCCAGATGCGCTTTTGTACGCTAAACCCAAAGCGATCGCTGCTATAGTAAACCCACAATTCATTAATCGTGCGTAAATCCGTGCAAGGAAAGCGTTGGATATCCTCATTATCTAGATAGTCTCGCTGCTGTTGCCCCATGACTTCCAGCATTTTTTGCCGGGTTTCTTCATTCGCTTCTTTCCAGTTTCCTGCTGCCAATAAGTCTCGCAAGCGGCTGTAATCTATACATTTTTCTGATGCCAAGGACACGCCTTGGGGAGAAAGAGGAACAGCCGTAGGATTGAGCTCGTACAGCACATCATCTGCCGATTGATAGCGGTCTTTGACTAAATGTTGTACTAATTTATCCAGGATTTCTGCTAACTGAGAGCTAATCCTAATCCCTGTTGGCAAGTGTTCTCGCCACATCAAGCGAGCTTCTAGAGCGTTATATAAATTGAAAGGATGCGTCCCTGTCAGGAGATGAATGCAAGTTGCTCCCAAGGCGTACAGGTCGCTAGCGGGATAAGCTTCACCACTTTGCAGTTGTTCGGCGGGCGCATATCCCAGCGTACCAATCATGGTTCCCTTGCCCACTAAAAGCGCTCCCGTTGCCTGTTTGGCTACGCCAAAATCAATCAGGATGACTTTGCCATCACTGGAACGGCGCATAATATTGGCTGGTTTGATATCCCGGTGAATGACTCCTTTGTCGTGGATAAACTTCAAGACAGGAAGTAAGTCAGCTAAAAGCGATCGAATTTGACCTTCTTTGTCTTGTCCATAGATAGGTAAACCCTGCCCCTCTAGTTCTTCCCATAACGTCTGCCCATCAATAAACTCTTGTACTAAATACAGGCGATTATCTTGTTCAAAATGGGCATAAAGTTCAGGTATTTGATCGTGTTTACCCAAGTCATACAACCGCACTGCTTCTTGATTAAATAACTCTGTTGCCTTCAAGTCTTGTTCGGGTGGCAATAGAAATAGTTTAATCACGCAAGGATGGTTGAGACGGTCGTGATCGATCGCTTTATAAGTTTGACCGCATCCACCTACACCGAGCGGTTTTATGGCACGGTAGCGGTCTTTCAGCAGTAACTTCGTGCCACAAGTTATGCAAAATTTGGCATCATCTGGATTTTGAGGTCTGGGGCAGTCGGAATTGAGGCAGTAGCTCATACTGGAGGGGCAAGCTTTGCATGATTTTTACGTTGGGTTTTGCCCTTACCGGCTTCATCAATAGAGGCTTTGAGAGGCTTTGTGTAGGGGGCTTAGTCGCTTAACAATCGCGAGTAAAGTTTTGCAACTTTGGGCTGTTTTGTTCGACTAGATTATTGACTTGACAATTAACTTAATATATGCGTATAACTCAAAAATGCGATCGCAGTTCGCACTTGAGGTGCTTCCAAAAAAGTTCTCACTTACTTCTACACCTATAATTGCGAATAGCTGTAGCGGTGCAACCCCCTGCCCCCTACAAGCTGAAGTATTTTATTCTTCCCCTTACAAAATTGTATCGTCAGCAACTAAACGAGAGTCTGGCTCAAAATAGCCATCATCTAACCCATTTAATGATGGATTGTAATCGTAGTTGAGGTAGTGCATCAAGTAAGACCACTGTCCTATTTTATTGCTTTCGGCAGTATATTGGATGCCGAGAATGTCTCCAATATCATAGTAGTAGTTGCCCCGGCCATCTTTCCCAGCTCAGCCGACTTGTTGAAAGAAATGAAAATCGGCTTTTGGGCATCGTGCTTTTGGGACTCGAATGTACCAATAGTCCTGCACATTGTTGTCTCGATCTATCAGCCTGAAATAACTTTCCAATTCGTTAAGCTTGGGACTAGAGCCAGTGTCCGGGGTTCAAGCCAAAGCACTGGCTCTTGGCTTAGATTTAATATATCATTTTTTGCCTTAATTTGTTATGGATTACGTGAAGATAGTGTGATATTTTATCAAAGAGCGATCGCCTCAACACAGTAGCTATACTCGTGGTCAACAGAACTAGACAGACACGAGGATTATGGTGGAGTGGTTAGCAGTTTGGGGCGTTTCTACCGCTGTTGGGTTTGTGTTCAAAGAAGTTCTAGCGCCCTTAGCCAAAGGAGCTTTAGAGGATTACGTCAAAGATTTTTTCAAAGACAGCATCAAAGACTTTACGGG